>JBFJXU010000152.1:0-5048 GCA_041622975.1 Thermoplasmatota archaeon | reverse complement strand
GGCCTCGGCGGCGTCATTTACCTGGTGGCCAACAAGGTACTCCTGACCCTACGCATCGATGACCCCGTGGGTGCAATCGGCGTACACGGCATCACGGGCATCTGGGGCGTGCTCGCCGTTGGCATTTTTGCCGATGGCACAGGCGGCGTCACGGGCATCATCGCTGGCGATACTACCCAGATTGTCACGCAACTCATCGGCATCGGCGTCCTGCTAGCCTGGACGCTCAGCGCCGGATTCCTACTCTTCAAGGGCCTCGATGTGACAATGGGGTTACGAGTGGATGCCGCCACCGAGCAGAAGGGCCTCGATGATTATGCCCATGGGGGTAGCGTGTACCCTGAACTGACGGCTGTCCTTGGCGTGCTGCAAAGCAAGCGGTAGGCTCACTCCACGCGCTGGACCACTTGCACATCCGTAATGCGGCCGCGGCTGGCAGCGCCATCGCGCAGCCCCGCTTCCGCTTCTGCCCACAGGCTTAGCATCGCAACGTTGAGTGCGTGCAATGCTGCCAAGTCCAGGGAGGCCCGGGCGATGCCACGCACGGTGATGGTCGCCACCAGGGAGTCAGTGTCGGGGCCGGGCGCCGTAAGCAGGTCCACGTGTGTCACGTGCTCCCCGGGGATTGCCAAGGCATGATGGGCACGCTTAGCGGCGTGTTCCGCCGCCAACGAGGCGCGTACAACGGCGTCGGGAGGCGCGGGGCCGTGGAATGTTCCCCGAACTACGCTCATGCGAGCCTTGGGCTCCGCGTCGGTTACGTCTTGCATGGTGACTACTTGGACATCAAGTCCCGGTGCATGGTGCTGGCAGCTTTGCGAGCAACGCCAATCGCCTCAATGATGCTGCTTGGACCTAGCGTGATGTCGCCAGCGGCGAAGATGTGGGGGTGGCTCGTGCGACCTTCCTGGTCCACTTCCACGTCTTTCCACCGCGTCAAGGCAACCGTGCCCTCGCATGCCCGGACAATGTCGCTCGGGTTCTGGCCTACTGCCAGCACCACTTCATCCGCCTTGAGAAGGAATTCGCTGCCCTCGATGGGCTCTGGACGACGGCGGCCCGATTCGTCGGGAGCGCCAAGTTCCATTTGTACGCATTCAACCCAGTCTACGACGCCGTCCTCTCCTGGCATGATGCGCAGGGGGTTGGCGAGCATGAGGAACTTGATGCGCTCATCGCGGGCTTGCACCACTTCCTCGGGGGCTGCCGTCATTTGCCGGCGACCGCGGCGGTATACGATGTGGACGCTCCGAGCGCCACACCTCAATGCGTTGCGCGAAACGTCCATGGCCGTGGACCCACCGCCGATGACGACGATGCGCTTCCCGTTCAGGTCATAGTCCTCGCCTAACTCCAAGTCGCGGAGCCAATCAACGGCGTGGATGACCCCGGGAAGGTCTTCGCCTTCCACGCGGATTGACTTGGGGCCATGGCAACCAACACCCAGGAAGACGCGGTCGTGCTGTTCAAGGAGAGATTCGAGGCTCTTGTCGTCGCCATCGCCTAGGCGCCATTCGGTCACGAATTCAACGCCCCATTCGCGCAGCTTGTCGCACTCCTGAGCGATGACGTGCCGGGGCAACCTGTATGCCGGGATACCTACGTGCAACATGCCACCCAGGACGGGTAGGGCTTCGTAGACAGTGACTGCGTGGCCTTCTCGGATGAGGTCGTAAGCAACTTGCAGGCCGGCCGGGCCGCTGCCCACCACTGCCACCGACTTCCCGGTGGGTTCGGGACGCTTGATTTCTGGCCAATGACCGTGATCGTATGCGGCTCGCTTGAGGGCGCAGATGGAAACGGGTTCCCCCTTGATTCCCACGACGCAAGCGTCCTCGCAGGGGTGGAAGCAGGTGCGTCCAAGGGTGCCTGGAATCGGGTATGTCTCCAAGGCAATCTCGAGGCTTTTGTCAAAGTCCTCGTCAGCAATCGCCTGGATGTACTCGGGCGCCTTGGTTAGCGCTGGGCAGGCATAGGTGCAGGGCTTCGTCTTGCAATCAATGCAGCGCTGCGCCTCCTCAATGGCCAGCTTCTTCGTGTAGCCGAGAATTGCCTCGTCGTACGTTTTGACGCGCTCGTCCGGCGGGAGTTCGGGCATCGGAACGCGGTCCATCACCATAGCCATGGGGGAGTACCTGTGCAGTGGGACGGCTCCTTGGTGAAAAGGGGTTTCTTGGCGGCCGGCGGGCAATCACGTCATTGCACGAGTCTTGGCGCAAACACCTGAATGAGGAACGCACCTAGAATCAGGAACGACATGCCTCCGGCGGCGCGGCCGATGAGGCGCTGTTTGGTCTCCTCATCCATGCGTGGTCTGACCCTGTCCACTGCGGCAGCAACCGAGTCTCGGAAGATGTGGCCTCCGTCGAGGGGCAGCATGGGCAGGATGTTGGTGAGGCCCACCATGAGATTGATCCAGAAAACCCAGAACAGCACGGTAACACCCACCCAGTAGGCTTCGCCGCCGTCGAAGAATTCGGGAAGGTACGTGCCGAGATGGGGTTGGCCACGGATTTCACCGAAGGGCAGGCTCACCAGGAACAGGAAGTTGGTGAAGCGACCCACGGGGTCCGAAAGAACGCCCTGGTAGAGTTCAGTATCATAGATGTGGACCCCCAGGAATGCTTGGTCTTCCAGGGCCTCGGCAGCGGCGGGGTCCGCTTCCAACGCCGCTTGACGCTCTTGTTCACTCATGGCGGCCCATCTGCTGGTCAACGTGGCTGCGTGTTCGCTTCCGTCGCTAGTGACGAATACCACTTGATCCCCGGGTGAGCGTTGATCCATGAATTCGGTGAAGTCTACGGGCGACGCAATTTGCATGGTGCCGGCCTGGACAATCCGGTCACCTGGGAGAATCCCCGCGATTTCAGCGGGGTCGTCTTGGGTGACGCTCATGATGGGCAAGCCGGGGTGCGCTTCGGCGCTCCCCACCATGCCGGCAAAGCCGGCCAGAACAATGGCTCCCACGACGAGATTGACCATGGGGCCGGCAGCAAAGACGCGCAGGCGCTTGCGCCTGGAGGCCTTCATGAGGTCGTCTTCGTCGGGCTCGACGAATGCCCCAATGGGGACAATGGCAAACAGGAGCCCAAGGCTGCGGACACGTAAGCCGTTGGCGCGGGCGAGCACTCCATGGCCACCCTCGTGGACAACGAGGGTAACAATGAGTGCAAAAATGCCATACCACAGGGGCACGAGTGGATTGACGCCGGGAATCACCAGCACTTCGCTGGCGCTTGGCGGCTCGATGCCACTGTCGGGCCGCAGGCTGATGATCATGCTCCAAATCATGAGCACCGTCATGGCGAACATGCCAACCAGCGTCGTGGCGGTCCCCAGGTCGCCAAACACATTCCAGAATCGCTTGGGCCTGGCGACGGCGTCAATGGTTCCCTTGCCGTGCTGGGTGCGAATCATGAGGATGAACCCGAGCAGGAGGCTCAGGTTCCATCGCTCCATGCGGCCCGTACGGTTGAGCCACACGAGGAATAGGATGTAGGCAGCCACGAGGCCGAAAAAGATCGTCCAGCCGTTCACGGTTCATTTCGACGCCCCGCCGACGTTAAGGTTTCTTGTCAGGAACCCTCCCCGAATCATGGCTTGGTCGTTGCTTCGATCGACGTACAGTGACGAGGAGACTGCTGCCGCCGCGGGAAATTCCCTGGTGGAGGAAGGCCTTGCATGCTGCGTGCATGTGCAGTCCATGCGCTCGCTATACGCTTGGAACGGCGTACTGCAAGACGAAACGGAGTGGCTTGTGGAGGCGCGCGTGGCCCAGGATGACCTCCAGCGCGCTGCTGCCCACGTGGTCGCTCACCACCCCTACGACGTTCCCATGGTGGAGGCCCTGCCCACGCGCATCATGCATGAGGGGTACGCGGAGTGGGCCGAATCGCAACGCGGGTCGCCGCCTCCGCAATAATCTCGGCAGCCAGTGCCATCTTGGCGCGCTTTGTGGCCTCGTCGTAGGCATGGCTGTAACGACCCGGATGTCCTAGTAGGTCGAAGGCAACTAAGTGAATGGATGTGGCACCGCATTGCTCGGCGAGCAGCACCGCACGGTCCCCGTCGGTGAATCCCCCGAGGTTGCGCAGCGGGGGCCGGGGGGTCAAATCCTGGTGTGTGCCGCACAGGGGCGCCAATCGGGGTGCCAATGATTGGATGGCCGCCAAGTTGTGGCCATGCGCATGGACCACCATTGTCGCGCCGGCCTCGGCCGCCCACAGTAGGTCTTCGGCGGGTCCGTCCAAATCGGTGACTACCACGTCAGGGACTTGGCCGACCTCGCGGCAGCGGGTTGTCGCGCCATCGCAAGCCACGAGTGGCTCCTTGCACCCCTGAAACGACTCAAGAGTCGAGCCACAGCCAAGCACCACGACGTCTCCTTGCAGTATCGGCCATGGGGCAGTTGCAAGTGTGGCCAACGCGGCGGCGCTGGCCCTGTCTGCTTCCTCGTGCCACCCAAACCGGCGCAGGATGTCGCGGTAGCGAGTCGGCCAATCAGGCACGGCGCGTCACGGTGGGCTGGTCAAAGAACGTCTTCACGTATCGCCCCACGATGACGCCGCCCATGGCGACGGCGAGGCCCACGAACAAGCGTAAGATCCGGTCGAAAGTCAGCACCCGGCTCCATGGCTGGTCTTCAATGAGGGCGATGGCTACGTCGAGGCTGGCACTGGCAATGAATCCCAACCCGATGAGCATGAATGCGGCAGTCCACGTAGCGAGACTAGCGGTGCCTGTGCGGACCAAGCCATCGAAAATGGTTCCCGCCAGGTAGACGAGAATGGCACTCGTCAGGTACGGTAGGAACGCTTGGGCAAAGCGTAGCGAATCTAGGCTGCCCGGCTCGGCCGGGACGACGGCGTCCAAGGCCACCACGGTCCCGATGACTAGGAGGGACAACGTGACGATATTGGCAAGCAACTGTACCTTACCCGAGCGGAGCCCCTCGGCGAAGTCGTGGCCGAAGCGGCTGAGGTTTTGCTCCCAACGCATAGCATGAATGAGCATCCAGCCGCCCGCGATTGCCAAGGTGATACCGCCCG
>JBFJXU010000151.1:0-5130 GCA_041622975.1 Thermoplasmatota archaeon | reverse complement strand
GGCATTGGCCCAATTCCTGCCGTCCAGCGCCTGCAGGAGCGGACCGGCTTCGCCTACGACGACCTCGACATGTTCGAAATCAACGAAGCATTTGCCGCCCAGGCGTTGGCATGCGTGCGGCAATTGGGTGTGCCCGAGGAACTTGTCAACCAGCAGGGTGGTGCCATCGCCTTAGGGCACCCATTGGGTGCAACCGGGGCACGCATCGCAGCCCACATTGTGAACCAATTGGGAGCCAGCGGGGGCGGCAAGGCGGTTGAGACCATGTGCGTCGGCGGCGGTCAGGGCTACGCCCTCCTATGGAACGTCCATTAGGCACGGCCAACGGTGCCGGACGAGATATGGCCTACGCTCATCCGAAAAATGATCGGGGTGGACGGCATCGATATTCACCGACGCCGCCCATCACCACGATTGGAGGTCGGCCGCGCAGCACGCGGCCTAGGGTCACCCAGGTTACCACCACCTTGGTCCCTTCTACTCCGTTGTATCCGCAGGCGTACTAAAGGGTAGGCAGAGAACTCTCTGCCACCGCATCCAAGGTCCACTGGACGATGTGGATGGTTTGGTGGCCATGCAACCAGGTGGACCCCAAACTTACGCGGCCGGCCACAGTGACTCCTTGGAGGTCCGATTCCTGCAGCGGGCGGTGGTCCGACAACAGGAAGCAGGCGTCCTCGGATGCAAGGCGCGGCGCGATGGCACCGATGGCTTGGCCCGCGGCATCCAGTACCATGACTGGGGCGCCGGTGTCGTCCACTACCTCGGCAACGCCGAACGGAGCGACGTGGATTCCAGGCTCCACTGCCTCCCACCAGGGGTCTAGGCAGGGATGTCTCAGGGCTTTTCCTAGGCGGGCCGCCGTCGACCGCTCGTCCGGGTACAAGCGCCGGACACCGGGCCCAATCCGGACTGCCTTCGGGCCGCCGGCCCCCACGAAGACCGTGATTGCCTGCGCATCCTCTCGAAGCCCGTGACTCAAATGCAGGGCTGCCGTGATGTTGCGGGCTAGCAGGTCAATTCGGCCGTGTCCGGGCAAGTCATCCAGGGGCCACGCCCCGTTGGTGGGGGCGTCATGGGCCACTGTGACGAAGGTGCGCATTCCTCAACCCTGGAACTTGAGTTGCCGCATGAGGTTCTTCTGCATCTTGCGGTTCGATGTCAGACCCTTCATCATACTGCGCGTCGACTCGTAGTACTTCAGGAGTGCCTTCACTTCCTTCACCTGACGTCCGGACCCACGAGCAATGCGGTTGATGCGCTGGGATTTCAGCAGATTCGGGTGCTCCCGTTCCTCGTCTGTCATGGAGTCCATGATGACCTTGAAATTACCAAGGGCCTCCTGGGTTCCCTCCATGTTCCTACCCTGCAATTGGGCGCCCATGCCGCCGGGCAGCATCTGGGCCACCTTCCCAAGGGGACCCATTTTGCCAATCATGTCAATTTGGCTGCGCATGTCATTGAGGGTGAACTTGCCCGTCATCATTTTGCGCGCCATTTTCTCGGCGTCCATGCCCTTGGTCGCCGTGGCCGCCTTCTCCAGGAGGGCATCGAGGTCGCCCATTCCCAGTAGTCGGCCGATGAACCGCTTGGGGTCCAAGGGCTCGAGTTCATCGATGTGCTCGCCCGTACCAATGAACACAACGGGCGCTCCGGTGGCGGCGACGGCACTCAGGGCGCCACCACCCTTGGCGGTACCATCCAACTTGGTGATGATGGTGCCCGTCAGGCCAACTGCTTCATGGAATGCCGTGGCTTGGCTTTCCGCCTGCTGGCCTACTTGGGCATCCATGACGAGGAATTTCTCGTCCGGATTGGCCGCCTCGAAGATGAGACTCATCTCGTTAACTAGGCCGGCTTCGAGTTTGTCGCGACCCGCCGTGTCTACGATGATGACGTCGTGCTTGCGTTTCAGCTCGGCCAGGCCTCGTTGCACGATGCCTACCGCGCGATCCGAGCCATGGGTCTCCCCGCCTTCGGGGCGTTCACCGTAGAATCCACACTGAACTTGGTCGGCCAGCGTCTTGAGTTGGTCATGGGCGGCGGGCCGATGGACATCGCCCGCGATGACGCCCACGCGAAGCCCCTTTCGCTTGAAGTAATGGGCCAGTTTGCCGGTCGTGGTGGTCTTACCTTGACCGTACAGCCCGACCATCATGATGACCTGCTTCTTCAAGGGAATTTTGCGGGGCTCGCCGAGCATGCCTACGAGTTCGTCGTGGACGATACGAATGACGTGCTCCCGGTTGGACATGCCAGCGGGGGGCTTCTCCTCCAACGCGCGGCGCTCGATGACTTTCGAGAGCGCCAGCACTTGCTTGACGTTCATGTCCGCCGACAGGAGTGCGCGTTGGATTTCCCGCGTCACTTCCTTGACGAGCGTCGCGTCGATGCGGCCTGCATTGGCAATCTTCTTGATGGTGCCTCGCAGGCTTTCGCCTAGGCCTTCCATCACCATGGGCTCCGCTAGATGCTGACCCTATATCAAGGAAGGCTGACGCGAGCCATTCATCCAGTGTCGGAAGGGCCAAGCCGGGTTGCCATAGGCTGCCTGCCGGCAAGCCACGCGACCCCGGGAGTTCAGCAAATTGTTATCAAAGAATTGACTCCACTCTTGGGTGGTATGATAAGATGGCTCTAAAAAATGCAATATTTGTCTCATTACTAATCGTGGTGGCTCTGCTTGGGCCTCTAGTCGCCTATGCAGGTGTGTCCGTCATTTGGCCAGAAAGTACTGCCACTGTCGACGTTGACGAAAATCCGCCCGTACAGTTTGCGGCGGGAGCCGACCATGCAACTGCGCAGAGCCTGGGATTCGCGGGTGCCTTCTCAACCAATGACAACGGCGCGTCTTATTCCCTGACTCTGAACGGCTTGTCTGGGGGTACAGTCACCATTGACGATTTGGCTAACATCACTCGAGATGCCAGCATTTCAAGTTACAAAATGGAGGTCACGGCGGCGCCAACTGGCATCACGCCTGACACCCTCAAGATCCGGCTGTGGACCGGCGCCTCGGCACCAACGGCCGATGGAGACGCGCAGGTATGTGCCGTGCTTGACTTGACGGCGACTGGCGAGTCGGCGAACGCCTGCAGCAACAGTGTCAAGATGCAGCTCATCTATGCCCTGCCGAGCGGACAAACGACAGAAACTGGCACAGTGACAATCCGGCCTTCATCGCTCGTGTTTGCCTAAACGGGGTTAACTCGTGCCATGCCCCGCAAATCTCTTTCCCCCGTCCGGTCGCGTCGGCAACGTGTGCGGGGCGAAAGCCGCCCCGGCGGACAAGGCGGGGGGCCTGGTTTACAACGCAACCGCGTGGGGTCACGGCATCTTCGGCGCGTCGCATTCAGGCGGTTCGTGTTACTTTTCTTGGTGCTGGCGGCCAGTGCCTTGGGTGGCCTCATGCTGCGCTGGAGCGGGGAAGGCCATTTCTTCGCCGTGGCGTCCGCTAGCATGGAACCGACCCTCGCCAAGGGAACGCTTGTTCACGTGGACGAAGCGAACCCAAGCGTCGGGGACATCGTCGTTTATTGGAGCCCCGTTGGGACCCATCAAATTCATCGGGTTATCGAGATTCGTGAGGGCCCTGACGGGCCACTATATCGGACCAAAGGTGATGCGAATCCCGCCGCGGATGCGTATCTGGTGCCGGCGCAAGATGTTCGGGGCGTAATGGATGCAGCCATACCCTTTGTGGGTGGGCTCTGGCTGTTGCCCGATTTGGTCCATCGTGCCACGCTGGGGGTGGCGTTCGTCGGTTACGTGGTGGCCACCATGTGGGAGGCACGCGCGGGGCTCCGGCCAGGGCACGTGGCTACAGTTATTGCCTTGACTGCAATACTTCTCATTCCCATTACCAATGCGGCGACAACGGCACTGTACCCAACATCCTCGCATACCCTTGATCAAGCCGGTGAAGGTCCCGTACCCCTCAGCGGGGGAACCGCCGGAATCTCAACCTTTGCAGATTTCAATAATAGTGCCGGCGTGAATGTCACTCCGACATCGGTGGGGGTTTGGAAAGAGATCGTCCTGTGGTCTTGCGACGCGGCGGTGCCCGGCGCCGCGGGCTGCGTCCATGAGGCTCCTCTCACTTGGACTGATTTGCTTGCAGCCAGCCACACCCTCGGGTCCTACGCCCCCTCTCCATTGTACTACTTCCAAGCGATGATTGCAGCTCCCGAGGGGGGTTCAGTGGAAGTCAAACTTTACGATCGAACTGGTAGCGCCGACGTTGCCGGCAGCAACCTGTCCACCAATGACTCCAATCTGACCGTGCTAAGGACGGGTTCCCTGCCACTCACGGCTGGCTCCGATTACGCTCTCCGGACTCAAGCATCGGGGCCAGGGGGCCAACTCATTGCCGCTAAGATTCTGGTGCGAGCAGAAAATCCGACGACGCTGGAAACAGTAGTGCCTCTTGCCGGGGGCGACAAGCCAGCGGGCGACTTGGAAGAATTGCATGATCGGACAATGCGCTGGAAATATGTGCCCATGGATGGCGAGGGCGAAATCTCGATGGATGTCTGGGTATCGGCATCAGATAAGGGCTTGCGGGTGCAGATTTGGGACGCAGATACGAATACCAGGGTCGTTGAGCTGAAGGACCCTCAGGGGTCATACAGTAAGACTTCGAAATCCTTGACGGGACTGCTCACGTCTGACCACACGTACGAGGTCCGCCACAAATCGTCCCTGGCCGACGCGGAGGTCCACTCGGTGCGCATCGTCATTGCGCAAACGAACCCTCTGAACACGACCCGTTATGTCCATCTGGGCTACTCGGGGGCGTCAAATCAAACCGTCTACGCGGATATTATGGCTCCGGCCACCGTCCACGCCGACGAGGCGCCGGGTACGCTGGATTTGGAGGCCCTGATGCATGGGACTGGGAGTGTGGTGCGGATCCGATGGTCGGCGGGCCCGGCCGTCGGTGGTGATGTACAGACGTCTTCGGCGACGATGGTGCGGGTGTCCACGGCGGCGGGCAATCCGCCTGGAAATCATACCTACCGGTTGCAGGGCGAGGTTGACGGAGGTACAATGGGCGTCAGCAGCGCTTGGTTCACAGGCAGCCAAGATTTGGTCAACAACGAGATTTTTGACTATGTTTTGCAAGCCACG
>JBFJXU010000150.1:0-5141 GCA_041622975.1 Thermoplasmatota archaeon | reverse complement strand
GACCGGGACAGTCGCCGACCTTCTGGCCGCAGGTCTTGCAACGCAGACCGGGTTCGATGACACCCAGGCGCGGGTCCATGAGACCCATTTCGATGGGGAACCCATCGTCGTCGTACGTGTCGGCCGTGATGACCTTGGTCGCCGACAAGCCGCGAATCTCCTTAGGGGAGAGGAGGCCGAACTGCATGTGGCCGATCTTCTTCGGCTGATTGGTGCGGGTGGTAATCATACGAGAGCCTCCAGGCGCATACGCGGCGCTACGATGAGCGCCTTGAGTTCCTCCAAGAGGAGTTTGTACGCGTAACTCATCTCCACTGGGTGAATGTCGGCGTTGTCGCCGCACACGGTGCAGCGGTAGAAGCCGCGGCGGTCCAACATGGCCACGTGGCCACACGTGTTGCACACATACTGCGTGGTCAAGTCGGACTCATCCAGCAAGCGGTCCTTGATGACCATGGAAACACCATGTCCAATCAAGGCGTCGCGCTCCATTTCACCAAACCGAAGACCACCATCACGGGCACGACCCTCAGTAGGCTGGCGCGTCAGGATTTGCACAGGGCCACGACTGCGGGCGTGAATCTTGCCAGCGACCATGTGGTGCAGTTTCTGGTAGTAGATGCAACCGACGAAGATGTCGGCTTCGAACATGCGACCAGTCTGGCCGTCGTGGAGGCGGCGCTTGCCGTTGTGCTTGAAGCCGTTGTCAACGAGGGCCTTTCGCAGCACATGTTCAGAGTCGTTGCTGCTGAACGCCGTGCCATCAATGAAGCGGCCGTCACTGGAACCAACGAGGCCACCAATCATTTCCAACACGTGAGCCACGGTCATGCGGCTGGGAATGGCGTGCGGGTTGACGACGATGTCGGGCGTGAGGCCTTCTTCATCGAAGGGCATGCCTTCTTGGGGCATGATGAGGCCCAGCACACCCTTCTGGCCGTGCTTACTGGCGAACTTGTCACCAAGTTCGGGGATGCGCTGGTCGCGCACCTTGATCTTCACCATGCGGGAACCGTTCACGGATTCCGTGAGCATGACGGTGTCCACGTACCCCCTCTCCCCGTGGCGCACGGTGACCGATGTCTCGCGGCGCTTCTGGGGCGTCAAGAAGTCGGTGGGCTCCTCAAGGAAGCGGGGAGGACTGGTCTTGCCGATGAGCACATCGCCGCCCTTGACCTCGCGTTCGGGCATGATGAGGCCGTCATCGCCGATGTCGTGGTACATTTCCTCGGGGCGCACACCGCGGCACTCGGGGTCGGGGCGCTCAAAGCGGTCCTCTTGACCACCGGGGTAGCGGCGTTCTTCGGCCGCGTAGGTACGGAAGAAGGTGCTGCGTCCAAGGCCGCGCTCGATGGAGGCCTTGTTCATGACGATGGCGTCCTCCATGTTGTAGCCGTGGAATGACATGACGGCTACCACGAAGTTCTGGCCGGCCGGGCGCTCGTTGAAGTTGATGTACTTCGAGGCGTGGTTCTGGACCATGGGTTGCTGCGGGTAGTGCAGCAGGTGGCCACGGGTGTCCGGGCGAATACGGTAGTTGGCGTCACCGAAGCCGAGGGACTGCTTACCCATGCCTGCACCCATCGTAATACGGGGGGACGAGTTGTGCTCGGGGTACGGAACCAGGCTGGAACCGATACCGAGGATGACCATTGGGTCAATCTCGCAATGGGTGTGGTCGGCGGTGAGGCCTTCGGGCGTGACGCCGACTAGGAGGTTCTCTTCCTCTTCTGCGTCAATGTATTCGATGATGCCCTCGTTGATGAGGTCGCTCCAGACCATGCGGCCTTCGGCGATGTCGCGGCGGTGTTCGTCCGTGAAGCGCATCTTGCCGTTCGTGACGACGATGAGGGGGCGGCGCACGCGGCCAGCGTCACAGTTGAGGAAGACGCTGTTGCCTTCATCGTCGTAGAACACGTTCACTTCGTTGGAGAGTAGGCCGGCGCGGCGGCGTTCCTTGATGCGCTGGACGAGGTCCTTGGCGTCGTCATGGATGCCGACCAAGTCACCATTCAGGTAGACGAGGGCGCCAGGCGCGTCGCGTTCTACGGGGCGTAGGCCGAAGTCGCGCAGGACCCGTTCTACTTCCCGCTCGGGGAAGCCTTCGCTGATTTCGACGCAGAGACTGAGGTTCTTCACCAAACCACAGTTGGGACCTTCAGGGGTCTCGTTGGGGCACAATCGGCCCCATTGCGTCGAGTGCAAGTCACGGGCCTCGAAGTGAGGCTGGCTGCGGGTCAAGGGACTCGTCACGCGGCGCATGTGACTGAGGCTTGCCAGGTTGCTGGTGCGGTCCAGGAGTTGGCTCACACCGGCGCGGCCGGACACCCAGTTACCCGTGGCCAGACTGTGCAGCAGGCGCTGGGACAGGACGTCAGCACGAACAGCGGTCTGAATCTTGACATCCCGGTTACGGGCGTGGGCCCGCTCCAGTTGGTACTTCAGGTCCTTGCATAGTGCCATGAAGGCCACACGGAACAAGTCCTCCATGAGGTCGCCAGCGAGCTTCAGGCGCTTGTTGGCGTAGTGGTCCTTGTCGTCGGTTTCACGCAGGCCAAGGAAGAGTTCGAAGACGTTGCGGCCCATACGAGCCAGGAAGATGGCCTTCGTGATGCGGTCCTCGGGCTCCTGACCCAAGTGGGGCAGGAGGTTGCGGTCCATGAGGGCCTCGACGCGCTTGACACGGTATTCCTTGGCTTGGCCACCGGCGAGGCGCTTGCCCAGGTATGCGATGGCGTCCTCGCGGGTCATGACGCCGTATTCATCAGCGCAGGACTCGATGTTGCCGAAGATGAGAGGCTCCATCTGCTCATCCGTCTGGATGGCGTGGACGATTTCTTCGTCCGACTCCATGCCGAGGGCGCGCAGGAGGATGATGAGGGGAATCTGGCCACTGGCGCTGGGCACCGTGACCATGAGGTTGCCGTCGCGCTTGCGTTCAACGACGACGAGGGCACGGTACCCTTCGTGTTGGCTGAACACCTTGGCGATTTCAACGTCGGTGCCGTAGCGGGTGGCCTTCTCGACCAGCACCCGGTTGGGGGCGAGGTCTTCGAGGGTGATGAGAACACGCTCGGTACCGTTGGAGATGAAGTATCCACCGGGGTCCAGGGGGTCTTCCTGCAGTTCGATGAGTTTCTCCTTGTACTCATCGTCGCCAATGTCGTGGCCCTCTACTTCGGAGAGGATTTGACGGCTGATGTTGCAGTGTCCGCTGTTGACCATGATGGGCAAGCGGCCCACGTTGACGATCTCTGCCTCGTGCTCGATGCCGTCGATGACGGGGATGAATTCGAGGGTCAGGGGAGCCTGGTAGGTGAGGTTCCGGAGGCGGGCCTCCATCGGCGTTAGGGGGCGTAGGCTGCCGTCGGCTTCTTTGACGACGGGGCGGCCCACGGAGACCTTGCCGAGTTTGATTTGGTATCCCTCGATGTCCGTCTGGACGCTGCCGCGTTCTGCGGTTTCATCGTCACCGATGCGGATGTTGTCAATGACGTGTTGCAACCGCTTCTGGACGAAGTCGTTGTACGAGGCGATGTGGTGGTTGACGATAGAGCGTTCTTCATAGAACGCGTCGACGAGTTCGCGCATGGAATGGGACTCCTACAGGGCCTCGACTACGAGGCGGTAGATGACGGCGTGACCGGCCGTCGGGCTGTTACGGGTAATCTTGACGACGCTGCCCGCCTTGGCGCCAACGACGCGGCACGCGGGGTCGTCATCTTTGATCTTGGGAAGTTGCTCCTTGACGATGCCGTACTGCTTGAGGACTGCTTCGACTTCCTCGTCAGTTACGGTCTCATGGAGGGGAACCATTTCGTGGTTCAGGACATTGAAGCGGAGGTCATCGTCGGTCAAGGCATCACCTAGCACCATGGCGTTCGATGGCCCAGCCTAGCCATCTTTCTCCTGGTGCAAGGCGCGCCGAAACAGGGGGGGTATATCAACGTACCCCGAAGGGACTCGCCTGAACGAGTGGTGCCGGTTTAACGGTTTGGAGGTGGTGGGGGAAAGTGAGCCGCAAGGGATTCGAACCCTTGATCCGCGGGTTAAAAGCCCGCTGCCCTGACCTGGCTAGGCTAGCGGCCCGGAGGAGGAGTGCGATTGACGGCTGCCAACGGCCCCACGTCGCCTCCTGGTGGCGCGGGGGTCATTGTAGCCGCTTCGAAGCCGGCGACCCCCGGCCCCTTGAAAAGGCACCGCTCGCTTACTCGACGCCGATCCACGCGTCCTGGGTCCATGGGTCAACGGCGGGCACCGCGATGTCGGGGTCGAACAGAACCTTGTATGCGCCACCGTACCCGTCGGCGATGGCAAGGGTATCATCAGGGAGCCGCAGGACATCCAAGACTTCCGGTGCAATTCCGCCGCTTGCCGCAGTCTCGCCGTCGGCTGGGACGAAGACGCCAATGGATGGCAATTCGGGCCAGTGCTCCTCGGATGCGTCGGCGGCCCAGACGCCCCCATGGTACAGGCTTACGAAGAGCGTCTCGTCGATGACGGTCACGTAGTGCGTACTGAACATGAGGAATCCCTGGAATTCCACTTCATGGGGCAACGTCCAGCGCGCCAAGGCTTCAGGGGCCGCGGGGTCGGTGGTGTCGAGGAGAATCACTTGACCCGTGGGGCGCTCGGCGGGAGGGCCACCTACTTCCTGGCCGATGACCGTGATGTGCCGGTCGCCCCACATTTCCGGTAGTGGGTACGCTTCGTGGATGGAGCCAGTCATCGCACTGCCCGCGTCGGGGTCATAGTCGTTCCAAGCGCCCACGGGGACGATGACCCCGGGCGCGACGATTTCGTGAACGAGCATGCCGCCATCCCAGTTGGCTAGGTAGGCGAGCGTTTGTCCCGTCACGGGGTGGGTCTGAATGGTGCCGTCAATGTGGCCATTGATGAGGGGGTGGTTCTGGTCTGGCACCTCCGAGGAGTAATCGCTTGTGACGGTGCCGTATTCGATGAGGCGGCCACCAAGAGGGGTCTCTTCGGCCGCGTAGAAACTGAATGTGCTCGCGTCGTGGGCCAAGTTCGTGGTGCTCGCCAAGACGAAACGAGTGCCCTCGATGAGGGTCGCATCTACGGAGTGGGCGCCGATGACGGGCAAGGCGCGGAAGTCAGCCACGGCCGGCGCGGCGGGGTCG
>JBFJXU010000149.1:0-5187 GCA_041622975.1 Thermoplasmatota archaeon | reverse complement strand
GCTTGGACCTCATCGCGGATGCCTTGGTTAATGTCCCCGGTGACTGGACGTGGCACATTTACGGAGATGGCCCCCTACGAGACGCGTGCCAGGAACGTGTGCAGGGCCGCCTTGGCGACCGCGCCGTTTTCCATGGCAGCGTGGATCGAGCCCAAGTCATCGACGCCCTGGACCAAGCCGCATTCCTGGTCCACGCGTCGTTCTTGGATGCGCATCCCCGCGCCGTGCTCGAGGCATTGTCACGTGGAACACCGTGCGTCGTTGCTAGGGGCAGTGGCGCGCCACAGGAAGTTGAACGCACAGGGGCCGGGCTCGTTGCTGACGCAGATCCCGAAAGCCTAGCCCAAGCGCTTCGCCGCGGTCTGGAAAACCCGACGCCACTGCGTCGCGCGGCCGAGCAAGTGGATGCGCGGACGTACCAACACGAGGGCTTCCTGGACCGGCTCCGCGACCACTGGCCGGGCACTCGCATCGCTTGGTACGCCCCGGGAAGCGACGCTCTCCTCAGGGGTGGCTCCCAACTTCAGGTGGGTGGCGTGGAAGTTCAAGCTGCCCAGTGGATTGACCATTTGTCTGCCCACGCACCCCTCACGGTCTTGACGTACGATGGCGGCCCAGCAATCACGACGCCTCGAGGCCACGTGGTTGGCGTCGTGGCCACGGGCGGAGGTCGCACGAGCGCCATTCGGCGCGCGCTACGCAAGGCGCGGGCCCACGTGGTGGTGGAGCGCATGCCCACATGGGAGACCCTGTACGTCGGCCTAGCCGCACGCTTGACGGGAACGAAGTTCGTTTTCCATTGGTCGGGAGACCACAACGCGAGCGTGCTCGCCAGCCGCCTCCGACCGCCCGTCCTGGGGCCGCTGGGTTTCCAGATTGGTCGACGGCTTGCCCACTATCAGATTACGCAAACGGACTGGCAGACCAAGCGCGCCGGGCGCCGCGCGACTAAGGTGCCGGACCTGGTCGAGGAGTTGGATTGGCAACGCGCCGAAGGCGACAAAGTGCTGTGGCTTGGCACCCTCAAACCCGACTACAAGCAGCCCCACCTGTTCCTGGACCTCGCTGCTCGCTTGCCGCACCGTCAATTCCTCATGGCTGGGCGCATGGAAGGCCCCGACCATTGGCGTCGTCAGATGCAGGCGCGCATCCGGAAGTCGCCGAATGTAGCTTGGCTTGGGCCCGTGCAACGCAGCGAAATCCCTGGACTGTTGGCTAGTGCACGAGTCCTGGTAAACACCAGCAGCACGGAAGGCTTCAGCATTACATTCCTAGAGGCTGCTGCCAGCGGCTTACCCGTAGTCAGTCTCAGCCACGACCCCGACGGTGTTCTAGCCGGTGGAATGGGTCTGGCATGTGGTGGCGATCCACGGGCTATGGCGGACGCCGTCGAGACCATGTTCACAGACGCCCGCGACGCATACGTTGCCGGTTGCCATGGGGTTGCCGAGTCCCATGCCGCCAAATCCGCTGTTCCGGCGATGCTGGATGTATTGTACAATGTGGTCGACCCTCGCCGTCGGTCTGACTAGAAGAACGTGGGGTGCCACAATGTGTGGTCCCCTTGGTCCAAGATGACCCTCGTCGTGTCCAACGTGTCAATGTGAATCTGCTTGGGGTAGTTCACGAAGCGGCCGCGGATGTCCAGGGGGGCCCCGGCCGGAATGTTGGCGCGGGAACCATATTCCTGTGCCGACTCTTCCAGGAACCAATAATGCAATTGCTCCGGGAAATCAGGTTCAATGGGTGGCCATAACCAAGCCACGGGTCTCACCGCCCGCGTGGGTAGCCCGATGAGTTCGCTGGTGAACATACGCGCGTCCACAACACTGCGGTGGAACGGCAAGGGATTGTCTGGCAGGACGTAGTTTAGTTCTCCCACCACGGCCGGTTCCGTCTCCCACAGGAATCGAGTTCGTACGTCGCCTTGGCTCCAGGGGTACAGGTAATTGACACTGAATGCGGATGTGAATGCAATGAGGCTTGCCACAAACACCACGGGTAGGATGAGCCCGACTTGCTTGCGGACCATTTTGATTTCAACGGCCATGGCCACAAATGCGGCACCCAAAATGCTCGCTAAGCCGCGCTGGCGGTGAGGGAAAAACGTCGGGTAGACGAGGCCGACGGCCTGTAACAAGCCGAAGGCGACCGCGCCAGCCGACAGGGCATTCCACCTGAATTTCGCCTTGTAAATGTAGTACGCACCCATGACCGCTGCTAGTGCCACAGGCCACAACGTGAACGAGTGGAGCAGTAGGAAGAAGGGGCTAATGGGGGCCTCCGAGGGGACCGTTTTAGGCGGGTCCAGGGGCTGCGTTCCAGGGTCAACAATCACCTCGAAACTGAACGGGTTACGAATGGCCACGAAGCGCCCCAGGTCGTAACTTCCAACCGTCCAGTACGCAATCGGCACAAGTGCCACCAACAGGGCTAGGCTTGCGGTAGCCCCCGATGCCCCGGCAATGCGGGCGCTCCACGTTTTGCTTCGTCTGCCCTGGAAATCCTCAATGATTAACGGCAGCAGAATGGCCAGCGTGAGCGCAATGGCGCCCATCGTGCTCGTGTAGTGGTGGGTAATGGTGAGCACAGCCAAGGCAACAAAGAACAACACCAACTGCCGCGGGTAGTGAATCTGGGGCAGCAACACGAACATGATGGCAATCATGACCGTCCCATAGGTGATGGGCTTGTACAACGCGCCAAAGTCAACCACCGGCGTCCAGATGGCAAACGCGACCAAGGACGCCAGCGTCAGGTGCGGTTTGTATGTCCGCGTGATAATCATCACGAGGCCGGCGGTGGTCAAGGTGAACAAGGCGCCCAGCATAGCCGCCGATTCGAAGACCGAGTCCCAGCCACTAAGGAGTGTAGATGCGGCCAATTCCAAGTGGTGCGCGGGGTAGGCCTCGTAGCCAGCAACACGGCCCCGGGCTTGGCTATCAGGGATATGCCCGGTCTTGATGATGGTGGCCGCGACCGTAACAAAGTGCACACCCGCGTCACGCACGGCAGTAACGTGTCGGTCCGCCGTGTGGAGCAATGTGCGGCTGCTAAACAAGATGAGCATCCCGGCCGCATAGTCTTGCCACCGCTGCAGGCGGCGCACCGCGACGAGCAGAATCATCACGAGGCTGACGCTCAGTGCAAGGCCAGTCACGACAACCACGACCTTGGGGTGGATGCCGTCCACGAGGTTGGTCACAATGATGACCAATGCCATGAGCACATGACTCGCGAGTGCGGTGTTCTGAATGCCGGCGGCGGTCAGGCCCCGTTTGGGGCGGATGTCCTGGCCCGGCCTCGACTCCACGGCCTGCAACCGATGCGCTGCTTCTTGGACGTGCCGACGCGAGCCGACCGACGGGCCAGGGGGGCCACGCATGCGACCGACACCCCTAAGCCGCTACGCCATGGTCAAAGGGACGTGCGTGTTCTCGTCACCGGCGCTGCGGGCTTCATCGGCAACCACGTGGCTGAGCGTCTCATACACGACGGCCACGACGTAACAGGCGTCGATAACCTAGAACCGTACTATGACGTGGCACTCAAGGAAGCCCGCGTTGACCGGCTGCATGGGTGGACCTTCATCGAAGAAGACCTAGCCGACAAGGAGGCGACGGCCGCGTTGATGAGTCAGCAATTCGACGCCGTCATCCACCTAGCCGCTCAGGCTGGCGTCCGCCACAGCCTCAGCCACCCCCACGCGTACACGCGTAACAATGTGGAAGCCACGCTCAACGTGCTCGAAGGCTGTCGGTACCGCACGCCGACGCATCTACTGTATGCTAGCAGCAGCAGCGTGTACGGCCTCAATGCAGTCACACCCTGGAGCGTTCACGACGGCGCCGATCACCCCATGAGCCTGTACGCCGCTACGAAGAAGTGCTGCGAAGGCATGGCGCACGCGTACAGCCACCTCTACGGCATTCCCGCCACTGGCCTGCGCTTCTTCAGTGTCTACGGGCCTTGGGGGCGCCCCGATATGGCACTCTGGCTGTTTGCCGACGCTATCTTCGAGGGCCGCCCAATCGACGTGTACAACCACGGCGACATGATTCGTGACTGGACCTACGTGGACGATGTCGTGGAGGGCATTGTCCGGCTCATCGACAAACCCCCCGCACCGAATCCCCAATGGGATGCCATGGAACCCGACCCTGCCACAAGCAGTGCCCCGCACCGAATTCTGAACATCGGCAATGACCAACCCACGCGGCTGGGCGACTTCATCGACGCAATTGAATCCAATCTCGGGCGGTCCGCCCAGCGCAACCTCCTGCCCATGCAGCCAGGAGACGTGGCGAAGGGACACGCTGACGTGGAGGACCTTTGGGACCTCGTTGGCTTCCGCCCCCGCACGTCCGTGGAGGAGGGCATTGGGCGTTTCATTGAGTGGTTCAAGGAATACAAGGGGGCCAGCTAGTGAAAGTGGCCGTCATCGGTCTCGGCTACGTCGGCTTACCCGTCGCGCTCGGACTAGCCGAGCACCACGACGTCATCGGCTTCGACATCGACGAGGCGCGAGTAACCGGTCTCATCAAAGGTGACGACCGTAACGGCGAACACCACGTCGCTCCCGGCGGCCCTTGGACAAACGACCCCGTACGCCTGGCTGGCTGTGATGTGTACGTGTTGACGGTTCCAACCCCCATCACGGATGCCCGTGAACCGGACCTGAAGCCCCTGCTTGCGGCCTGCCGCACCGTAGGCGAACACATGTCCAAAGGCGCCACCGTCATCATTGAATCCACTGTGTACCCCGGCTGCACGACCCTAGAATGCGTACCTGCCTTGGAGGCCGCGAGTGGTTTGACGTGGCGGCAGGACTTCCACGTTGGGTACAGCCCCGAGCGAATCAACCCCGGCGACGATGAACACACGTTCCATTCCATCGCAAAGGTCATCGCCGGGGACGACGACGAAACGACCGACCTCATGGCTGCCCTGTACGGCCATGCTGTGGAGAGCCTCCACCGTGCCCCCAGCATCGAAGTAGCTGAAGCCGCAAAGGTCTTGGAAAACACCCAGCGTGACGTGAACGTTGCCCTGGTCAATGAACTGGCGCTCATCTGCCATCGCCTTGGCATTGACACGGGTGATGTGCTGGCAGCCGCCGGAACCAAGTGGAATTTCCTCCACTTCACCCCTGGACTCGTCGGTGGCCACTGCATCGGCGTTGATCCG
>JBFJXU010000148.1:0-5197 GCA_041622975.1 Thermoplasmatota archaeon | reverse complement strand
GCTTCGATGCCGACCTTCTCCACGACGATGCCGCGGGCCTGGGGGATACCACCGAGGGGGTCGGATTTTTCCTTGAGCCGGAGGGCGCGGCGCTTGTAGTAGCGGTCACTCCAGCGGAATTTTTGCCGGTCACTCTTGAGTTTCCGGGCTGCGTTGATTCCAGTTGCGATAGGGATTCCTCCTTGGGTTGTGGTCCCTCCGGGCCAGCCGCCAAGCGTTCCGGTGGGGGGTTCGTTCCAGCGTAGGCTGGATTGCAGGCCGGCCGACTTGGGTCGGCTATAAGAGGATTGGGGTGTCCATTAGGGGACTGAGTCCGCAATCCAGTAGCAAACGAGGGGAGAGGGGGAGAGGAGGAGGGTTGAGGGAATCAATCGGGACGCCTACTCGATGGTGAGGATCGCCACGTTCACCTTGGTGCCAGTGACATGAATGTGGAATTCACTCCATTCCTCGATGTCACCGCTGGCGGTGTACGTGTTCTCGCCCTCGACGATGCTAAAGGAGACGTCGTGCACCTTTTCGCCCGCTTCATCGACGCTGACCAACCAACCCGTGTACGACGTCGTGGCGTTCAGTCCGGTGACGCCGACGGTGAGCGTCTTGCCTTCCCAGGAGCCGTCGACGCTGACGGCGCCGAGGTCTTCATTCAGGGCGAAGGTGTTGGTGCCCTGCTGGCTGGGGGCGCTGCCGACGACAACTTCACCGATGCGCAGTTCGACACTGGTGTAACCGGTGTAGTCGCCGTCAAAGGAGCCGTTGAAGTTGTACATGCCTTCCTCCGCCATGAGGGCGCCAATCATGAATTCCTCGGTGGCGTTGACGAAGTAGAGGGTGTAACCGTCGGTGCCGGGGTCGCTGGCAGCCATGATGTGGGCTTCCACGGCGACGCTGGGGTCCTGACAGTCGAACTGGCTGGGCGGGGAGCCCGCCGGGGGGCACAGTTGGTCTTCGAGCGGAGTGCCGTCAGCGTTGCGGACTTTTTCCGTGAAGGTCAGGTCCACGGTCCCGTCGAGAACCAATCCGTTACCTGCGGATACCAGGTTACCGGAGGCCACGTCATCCGTGCAGCCCGCAAGGGCCACGGCCAGTGTTACGATTGCCAATAGAGGTCGCATAAGAGTTCGAGGCGGTCGATTCGAGGGTTTGTTATGAAGATTCTGGCGACCGGACTCAATCAACGGTATATGTTCGCGTGTGACCAACGGAGACTGGGCCGTAGTCGGCAGTCGCCTCAAGGCGGTGCGTACCGGGGAGGCGGGGACCCACGTCGTCGGCATCCCATGTGAAGTTGAGCAGGCCATTGGAATCTGTAGGGCCGCGTTCAATCGTCGAGGGCACCAAGAACATGGGTCCGGCTTCCCTCATGTAAACGTAAGCACCGGCCACGGGAGCCCCGTTGGCCACGTACTTCACGCGAACCTTGCCTTGAATGTCGTCACCCATGGCGTGGAATTGGTCGATTAGGATGCGGACCTGGATTGGCATCTCGAGGGGCCATTGGACTGCGGCAGGGGTGCCGCTAGTGGGCGCCACCGAGAACAACACATTCGACGACGTTTCGTCGGCCGTCCCATTGAGGTAG
Organism: Thermoplasmatota archaeon; assembly: GCA_041622975.1. Classification (GTDB taxonomy): domain Archaea; phylum Thermoplasmatota; class E2; order JACPAO01; family JAHFTW01; genus JBFJXH01. The sequence goes on along the minus strand of JBFJXU010000148.1, from coordinate 3,615 downwards.
AAAGTGCCACTGGCCCCGGGGGCCAGGGTAGTTGGCCCTTCGACCGTGAGCCATGCGGGGGCGTTGGGCGTAACGCCTGTTGTTTGCGTACCCGTGTTCGTGGCCACCGCTTGTAGCCTCACCTCATCACCGGGGGCCGTCGCGATGGGGCCGCCGACTCGTTGTAGGCTGAGCTGGTAGGGGTCGTTGGTCAGAGCAACAGTCTTTGTCACGGTCGCCGGGTATCCCGTCGTCGTCGTGAAATCCAAGGTCACGGGGAAAGTTCCAGCCCCGGTGTATGTCTTTTCACCATTCTTGCTGGCCATCTTGCCACCGTCATGGAACGTCCACACGCGGTCAACCACGCCAGCACCCCAGGTTTGGGACTTGTCGGGGAAGTACATGGTCTTGGGCCAGCCGTGACTGTCGAGGGCCACGATGTCGAAGTCGGCGATGGGCGGGCATAGCAATTGGAAGGCTGCATCGCGGAAGCACTCCACGTCCACGTTGCCGCCGCCGGCACCCTTGACCTCCGCCTCCACTTCGGGCAGGGTTTCAGGACCCCATGCATTGTAGCGAGCATCGACCGCCATCGCAGTGCCCAGGAAGAGTTTGTCACCTGCTTCCCGGAAGGTGTTGTTGTTCACCTTGTGGGCTCCAGCAGATTCGAGGCGGATCGCCATCTTGCTGGTGTCGAACCGGTTCCAGGTCAAGTGGGAATTCGTGGCTTCAAGGTCGAAGGCGACGTCGTACTCGCCCGGCACGTAATTGGCGACGGCGGCAACACGGGCGGCGCCATCCCAGGCACTGATCGCCTTGGCATGGCAGGGAGCAACATGGCAGGTACCCGAGGCTGCCGGCGTGTAGATGAAGTCGCTGCGCACGATACTTACATCACCGACGTTGCTGCCGATGTTGACGTTAATACTGTACTTGCGACTCTCGCCGGGCAGCAGGTCGGCGGCCACCGGGCCAAGGCGGGTGGTGTGGAATGTCACGTCATCAGCGTCGTGCACCCACACGAGACTGAAGTCGTGGTGGTCGTAGTATTGTGTGCTACTCGTGCGCCGATCGTCCGGGTTCTCAATCGTGATGCCGCGGACCGTTACGTCATCGGCACTGACGGTGAAGGTGTACGCGGCGTTGCCTGTACCGCGGATGGCGGTGGTGGATGCGGCGTGTGTGCACACGGTGCTTGTGTAACTGGGTGCGGGGCAGAGGGTCACGCCAGCCACATCAAGGTCGACGTCCTCAACGTGCGTGGTCCCTCGCTGGAGGAGGACCCGAGAGCCATAGGTGGCGCAATCTAAGGCGTCTGCGACCCACTTGAAACTGGCCGACCCACAGGTGCTGCCGGTTAGTCGGATGGGGCCACTCGTTGCCAGGAGAGACGCGTCATCCACGAGGACACTGCTGGCAGTCCAGGGTTCAGTCTGGTCGGTACTGACGCCGATGGTGGCCGACAAAACGGCCGCCTGCGGGTACGTTGCCATCCAGTGGGCGAGGGATTTGGTGCCACCGTTGTCTCGGCAATAGACGAGGTTGTCAACATCGCACCAGTAGGAGGTACCATCCAAAACGCGCTGGACCCATCCCGTGGTCTGGTCGAGCCAGTCTTCTTGTTCCGTGGCAGGGATATCACCACTGAGGGCAGCGCCGTACAGGAAATTCTGGTCACGGATGAGGCTCCGGTCACGGTCACCGTCGCCGTCGAGGTCAAGGGCGAGGGACTGGTGGAAACGGGCATGCGCAAAGTCGGGCGGACCCTGGGCATTGCCCGGCAATCGGTAGTAGTAACTGAAGGAAACGACCTGATCGAAGCGGACGCCGTGGTCTGTTGGCAAGGTAACTTCGCCCATGCGGTAAAACACCGGCGCGGTACCCTTCGGTGCCAAATCAATGCCGAGGCCACTTCGGCCCTCGGCCGGGCGGGCGCGGTCGTTCATCGCGTTGGGCCCCGTCGGGGACTCCATACCAGGATCCTCGAAGTTCTCGTAAACAGGCGCGGCCGCATTGACCGGGCTTGAGAAAACGAGGGTTGCTCCAATGAACAGGCCTACGACTAATACAATCTGGGGTTTCACCAACACCACCTACGGTATCGATATTATCCCAAGATTTAGGCATTGCTTATGGGCCGCAATGGTATTATGGGGTGGCTTCCAGGAAGAAACCATGGCAGACGTGACCATGTACACGACCAGTTGGTGCCCCTACTGTGACAAGGCCAAGCGCCTCTTGGCATCCAAATCCGTACAGCCCAATGAGGTCAACATCGAGGAAATTGAAGGCGCACGCGACGAAATGGTCGAGCGCAGCGGCCGCATGACGGTGCCGCAGATTTTCATCGATGGCAAGCACATCGGCGGCTGCGACGACCTTTACGCCCTAGACGCAAAAGGCGGACTGGACGAGTTGCTGACAGCCTGAACCCGTCGCACAAATATCGCTGACCAAACACCAGCAGCCGAGGTTGCCTAAGTCGTCCCCGGCGGCGTTGGTGCAACGCCCATCTTCCGCTGGAAGGAACGCACCGTATTGTGCAGGAGCACACTGATCGTCATAGGCCCGACCCCACCCGGTACTGGGGTCACGGCCGCGGCCTTGTCCCACACGTCCGGCGTCGCGTCGCCGCACAGGGACCCGTCAGCAGCCCGGTTCATGGACACATCTACGACCACGGCTCCCTCGTTGATCATGTCAGCCGTGAGGAGACCAGGGACACCCGTGCCACTTACAACCACGTCGGCGCGCCGAGTGTGTAGGCCCAAGTCACGCGTGTGCTTGTGGCACACAGTCACGGTGGCGTTGCGATTGATGCACATGGCGGCTAGTGGCTTACCCACAATGTTGGAATGGTTCACAATGACGACTTCCTTGCCTGCCAAGTCGACGCCGGCGTCATCAAGCAACCAAAGAATCCCCTGCGGCGTGCAGGGGGCTAACGTTTCGTCACCGATTAGGGCATGACCCACATTTTCGGGGTGGAACGCGTCAACGTCCTTGTAGGGCGTGATGGCGCGCAGGATGCGCCCTTTGTCCATGTGGCTCGGCAGGGGCAGTTGTACCAGGATGCCGTTCACATCGGCGTCCCGGTTGAGGTCTTCAATGAGTCCGACGAGCCCATGCTCCGTGGTGTCCGCGGGGAGGCGGTGAGTGGTGCTTGCGATGCCCACACGCTCACAGGCTTGTTGCTTGCGGCGCACGTACACCTCGCTAGCGGGGTCATCGCCCACGAGGACCACTGCCAGACCGGGGGCCTTGCCATAGGTGGCCGTGAGGTCGGTGACGGTTTCCGTCAAGCGGGCCTCGAGGCGTTTTGCTAGGTCGCGTCCATCCAGCCGGCGGGCCTTCACGAGGTGGCCACGGCGCCCCATCTTAAGGGCCATCGCTTGGGCAGCCAACCAGGGCGCGTTATTGGACGCGGAAGAGCCACTGGGCATCCCCGCGGTCGCCATCGTCAATGATGGCATCCAGGGTGTGGGCACCAGGGACGAGCGTGATCGGCTGACCCAAGGGGGTCAGCGTGAATTCAAAGCGGCCATCGGTCAGGTTGCCGCGGACGTGTTCAGCAGGATAGCCGAGACCCCGGAACCGGTGGGTGAGTAGAACGTCGCCCGACACGGGAGAACCATC
>JBFJXU010000147.1:0-5204 GCA_041622975.1 Thermoplasmatota archaeon | reverse complement strand
TCGGTGGTCTTCCTGAGTGCCGCAATGCATTCGTTGATCTTGGCCGCGTGGGCGTACAGGCCCTCGAACGGGCTGCGGTCACGGAAGGTGTCGTAGATGGGTGCGCGGAAGTGCTTGCTCATGGTCTATGCCCCCAGGATTGTCTTGAATGTGAGATAAAGCAGTCCACTCAAGATGCCGGCGGCAGGCAATGTGAGCAACCAACTGAAGACGATGTCCCTCATGACTCGCAGGTCGATGGCCGCTACACCGCGGGCCAAGCCCACGCCAATGACTGCTCCGACTAGGATTTGGCTAGTGGATACAGGGATGCCACGGGTGGTCGCTAGGATGATGGTGGCTGCTGCGGCCAGTTCGGCGGCAAAACCACGGCTTGGCGTGATTTCACTGATCTTCTTGCCAATGGTCTGCATGACCTTGTAGCCCCAGGTGGCCAGGCCAAGCACGATGCCGACACCGCCCAGGGGTAGAATCCACCAAACAATCTCGGCCTTGCTGCTCAGGGTCTCCGTTTGCGCGACACTGACGATGCCGGCAAGGGGCCCGATGGCGTTGGCCACGTCGTTGGCTCCGTGCGCGAAGGCGACGCTGGCGGCTGTAACCACCTGCAACGCGATGAAGCGCTTCTCGACGAGTCTGTATGTCTCCATGTCGCTGCCAGCGGTGCCCGTGGTGGGGTGGGGTTGTCCGCGTTGCCGGGCCCGGATGATCACCTCGGCGACGATCGTGATGAGTGCGGCGCTGCCCACGGCGGCGGCCCACGCTTCGGGGCTGACAACGGTGTTGCCGGCGGCGTCCTTGCTAATCCAGCCGAGATCCTTGTACCATTGGGCGTTCTTCAGGCCCTTCGTGAGCGTCGCTAGTGCGATGATGAGCACGTCGAGGAAGATGAAGACCCAGCGCCACCGGTTGACGGCGCTCAAAGGGTCCTTGCTGTTGAAGATAGTCGCCTTGATGAACCAGAAAAGGGCGAATGCGATGGCGCCGCCCAGGAGCGGTGCAATGACCCACGATTGGAAGATTTCGATGACCTTGGCCCAAGCGACGGCGTCACCGGCGTGGTCCCACCCGTAGAATGTGCCCGCCGCGAACATGCCGGCGCCGATGACGCCACCCACGATGCTGTGCGTGGTGCTGACTGGCCAGCCCTTCCAGGTCGCAAAGGTCAGCCAGAGTGCGGTGCCCAGTAGCGCGGAAAGCATACCGTAGATGTACAGTTCTGGGGCGAATTCGAGGAAACCGGAGCCGGGGGTGGGCGTCATGCCGACCGTGAAGTTGGCATCGGCCGCCGCCGCGGTCTGGTTGGTGCGCGTGAATGCGACCTCTGGGTCGAGGATTTTCTTGCGCACTGTATCTGTGACGTTGCCGCCCGCCAGCACGGCACCAGCGAATTCCATGATGGCCGCCACGATGATGGCGTTGCGCAGGGTGAGTGCGCCGGAACCGACACTGGTTCCCATGGCATTGGCTACGTCGTTGGCACCGATGGTCCAGGCCATGTACAGCCCGAAAAGGGCTGCCAGTCCGATGATGATGGGTAGACTCAGGAAACCGAAGTCAAGCACGGGGGGGGCGGTCCCGGGCGCTCTATTCGACCATGCCCTATTGCTTCTCTATAGTCTATTGAGTTGCTGGCCTGGTGGGCTTCGTGGGGGTGTCCTGGCTCCCGCCGAACCCCAATCTATATAGATTCAATAGGCCACGCATATGGCAACCCCCTTCGACGTGTCCCCATGGAACTACGCAAAATACAGGTGACTGGCGGCAGCACCCACGTGGTCAGCCTACCCAAGAAATGGGTGGACCGCAACGACCTGGGCCGCAGCGACCCGGTGGCCATCCACGAAGAACCCGACGGCTCGCTCCTCATCGTGCCCCACGCGGACGCCAAGCCCCGCAGTCGGAAAATCGCCCTCGACCTGCCCGATGATGTATCCGAAGCGGGCATCGTGCGCCGCCTCGTCGGCGCGTACCTGGCTGGGGCTGACGAGATTCGCCTCCGCTCCAACGGACGCATGGACCCCAAGATTCGCGCCATCGTACGCGGCGCCATCCGAGACCTGGTCGGCGTAGAAATCCTCGAAGAAAGCGCCGATGACATCGCCCTCCAAGACCTCGCAGGCGCAAGTGACATGGACCTGCGCAAAACCGTCACGCGGATGCACCGCATCGCGCGCATCATGTTCGACGATGCGCTCCACGCTCTCGAACACCAGGATCACGATGTCGCACTCGACGTAACCGAACGCGACGACGAACTAGACCGCCTCGAATGGCACATCAGCAAACAGATGCACGCACTCCTGGACCAGCCGCGCCTCGCCGCCCGGCTCCAAGTGCGCCCCGCCGAGGCCCTCAACTTCTTCCTCGTGGCCCGCGCCATTGAACGCATGGGTGACCACGCCAGCAAGATTTGCCGCAATGTCCGTGTTCTACCACATCAACCCCTGCCCGCCGAGGTCCTAGCATCAATCACGCAGCAGGCAGACGCCATCCGACAAGTCTGGGACGATGCCTTCGCAGCCCTCAAGCGCAACGATTTCGAACAGGCAAGTGCCGCGGTCGACTTCGGGAAAACGCTCGGCCCGTGGCGGGGCCAACTCGGCAGTCTCCTGCAACGCGAAGACCCTGCCATCGTAGGCCCGCTGACCCTCATCGGAGACTCCATTGACCGGACGCGCGGCTACGCCATCGACATCGCCGAGACGGCCATGAACCAAACCTTCCAGCGTTGACTTGGCTCAATACCCATCGCTCCCCGGCGGTGCCTTGCGTGGCGCGGGCACAGCGGCCGACGCCACAAACGGTATGCTCCCGGGACCACGCCACCAAGCAAGGCCTTATTGCGCCCCTGCACCTGGGCTGACTGGGATGCAAATGGAGGCAACATGGGCCTGAAGACCATCTTGCAGCAGAGCCTGGGCTCTTGGCTGAAGGGAACCTTCGGCAAGAAACACGCCCGTATCGGCATCTACGGTCCGCCCAATGCGGGCAAGACCACGCTCGCCAACCGTATCGCCCGCGATTTCACGGGGGAAACGGTCGGCTCTGCCAGCAACGTGCCCCACGAAACGCGGCGCGTGCGCAAGAAGGCCGACATTGACCTCAAGAGCGGCAACGCCAACCTGCACATCGACATCATCGATACACCGGGCATTGCCACGCAAATTGACTTCCACGAATTCACGGAAAGTCATGGCATGAACGAGGAGGAAGCCCGGCGGCGAGCCAAGGAAGCCACTGAAGGCGTCATCGAAGCCATCCGTTGGCTCGAGGACGTGGACGGCGTCCTGCTCGTCATGGACTGCGCTGAGGATCCATTCACGCAGGTGAACGTCACAATCCTCGGCAACCTCGAAGCCCGCAAACTGCCCGTGGTCATTGTGGCCAACAAGATCGACTTGCCCGAGGCGTCCCCTGCGACGCTCAAGACCGCATTCCCGCAACACCCCGTCGTGCCCGTGAGTGCCGGCGAAGGAACCAACGTGGAGGAACTGTACCGTGTCATCGCCAAGCACTTCCGCTAAGTCAGTCGAGAAACCCGAGTTCGGTTCCATCCATCTCATCAGTCAAGACAAGATGGAATCGCTTGGGTCCGAAGAGCGCATCCGATTCATTTTGGACGAGGTAGAACAAGGAAAGATCCTGATCCTCGAACGCGGCCTTACCCCACAGGAAGAAGCCTTGCTCATTGAGCAGACCATGCGGGAAATCGACCAAGACAAGTTCATCGGTATCGAGATGCAGTCGTATGGAATGGATGAGGGTCGCAACTTCATCCAACGCGCCGTCATGGGCGGTCCTCGCCCCCGCATGGCCGTGATTGGTCCCGCAAGCCTACTGCGCCTCGTCTCCAAGGACAACGAACAGATCGTCACCAAGATCATCGGAAAATGACCTTAGGTGTATGGAGGATGGCCTGAATGCCCCACCAATGCCTCGGCTGCGGTCACCTGTTTGCCGAAGGCTCCAGCGCCGTTCTAGCGGGCTGCCCTGAATGCAAGGGCACGCGATTCTTCTACACCAAGGAAGCCGTCCCCGAAGAGGAACGCAAACGGATTGGAGATCAAGCGCAGAAGGACCTGCGCAACGTTGTCGCCGACCTTCTCAAGGCCCAGGCACCCGAAACCGCCCAAGAACTCGTTGACAAGGCGGATTCCGATGGATGGGCGAGTCTCAAGCCCAAAGATGTCCGCCGCCTCATTCGGGCTGCACAGAAAGAGAAGAAGCAGGCGGCAAAGGAGGACGGAGCCGTCGCCCCTGGTCATGCGACCGTCCAACAACTGCGAGCCGACGATGAGGATGTCGAGGCCAAACCCGACACGGTCACGGTCACCGCACCCGGCGAATACGAGATTGACGTCAAGGGTCTCCTCGAGCGCAACCCCATCGTCGTCCACAAGGATGGCACCTACCTCATCCACCTCCCCAGCCTCTTCGCTCGCAAGCAAGCCTGAAATAAGGAGCCCAAGTCGGCGGCACTCCGTACCCGAACGGGTACAGATGCATCCGCTCACAACACGGGCTCGTGGTCTAGGGGCTATGACGTCGCCTTCACACGGCGAAGATCGCCGGTTCAATTCCGGCCGAGCCCATCGTCGCTGCGTCGCAGCGGCTCGGTGGTTGGCGAACTACCAATGTCGCCCGAAGTGGTCATATACGACCCCAATTTCGGCCGGCTTGCGCCCCTGGCGCAGTACCACTTTGCCCCGATAGTGTAGTGGCCTATCATGCAGCCCTGTCACGGCTGCGACCGGGGTTCAAATCCCCGTCGGGGCGCCTCCCTGTCTCCGCTCTATGAGCGGAGGCCACGCCGCGTTCGCAGCGACTACTTGATGCGCTTCCAGGGCCCGCCCACGGACCGACCCTTCGGTTTGGCCTTGCGGCGGCTGGGTCGGTCGTAGTCGATGCGCTGAGCCGCCTTGGTGGCCTTGTTGTTGCGAGGCTCGCGCTTGCGCATGGACGGGTGATGGCTGCGCGCCCTCTTGGCTTACGCGGTTGCCATTAGGAGCAGGGTGCCTTGTTCTCGCTTCCAGGCCTCCGCTTCGGGGTCCTGGGCCAAGAGTCGCTGCGCCTTGGCTTCCCGGAACCCAGCCTCGCCCAACGCGCTGAGCCACTCCTGTTCCGAGCGCAATGCCATGGGGACTCCCATATCTTCGGGCCATGAGTGACTGTCAGGGTTCTCTGCGTAGAAGTCAATGAGG
>JBFJXU010000146.1:0-5221 GCA_041622975.1 Thermoplasmatota archaeon | reverse complement strand
CGGAGGCAGCCTGCGACGTTCGAACGCCGTCAATGATGACGATGACATCTAGGGAGTCGGCACTCAAGGTGTGACCACCTGCGTGCCGCAACGTGACGGTGTCGTCGGCATCGCCCCACGAACCATTCCCGCATGACCGCTCAAAGAAGAGGTCAGCCTCAACAAGGGGCGGCGGGGGGTCCGGCTGCATGTTGATGCCAACGAGGATAATGAACAAAGCAGCCACGCCGACCATGATGATTTCACCCACCACCGAACTGACCGCGTCGTCGCGCCGGCGGGCGGCGTATTGCAAGCGGCGCTGCGGCTGCATTGATTCAGGTTCGGTGCTCCAAGGGGTTGAGCCTTGCCCTCAGGGTCATCGGGGATAACCGGTGATGGCTACCGAAGTGCAAAAGGGGGAGAGGGAAGGAAAAGGACCGGCGGCCGTTAGGGGCCGGCGGCGGCTACGGGCCTAGTCAGCGTAGTACGAAGCCGGGTACGGTTCGGGCTTGAGGCCCTTGCGTTCCCGAATCGTCTTGGTGACGCCATCCTGCAGTTGGAAGTCCAGGGTCTCGAATCCGGTGTTTTCCGTGCTCCAGATGGCGCGGCCACCGGTTGCGCTGCGAATGGCGCCGGCGAAGCCAAACATCTCCGCGACGGGGCACTTGGCCTCAATCGTGGTGGAGTCACCTTCGTTGCTCATGTCGAGGATGACACCTCGGCGGCTCTGGAATTCGCGGGTGGCGTTACCCATGACGTCGTCGGGTACGGTGACAACGGCCTTCTGCATGGGCTCAATGAGCACGGGGCCGGCTTCCGTCATGGCGCCGTAGATGGCGTTGCGGACGGCAGGAATCACCTGGGCTGGTCCGCGGTGGACGGCGTCTTCGTGGAGCTTGGCATCGTGGATGCGGTACAGGACACCTTGGACTGGTTCACCAGCCTGGGGGCCGCCCTTGACGGCTTCCCGGAACGCTTCGTTGATGAGTTCGAAGGTCTCGTGGAGGTACTGGATACCCTTGGTGCCGTCGACGAGCATGTTGGTGCCGTCAATGCACTTGACCTTCTTGGCGACGTCCTTCTCCCATCCGTGGTTGTGAGTCAAGGCTTGCTCGACTTCCTTGGAGAACTTCTTGGCATCCTGGGGGATTTCGTTGTCGTGCAGGGCGTTGACCACGTCCTCGGGGAGAGGCTCGGCGGTGACGTAGAACCGGTTGTGGCGGTTGGGGGACTTACCTTCGAACGGACGGGGGCTAGGGCCCTTGACCGTTTCACGGTAGACCACGATGGGCTGACCCACGACGATTTCCAGGTTGTAGTCGCGTTCAATGCGGTGCTGGATGATTTCCAAGTGGAGCTCACCCATACCGCTCATGAGGTTCTCGCCGGTTTCCTGGTTGATGTTGACCGTTAGGCTCGGGTCACCCTTGGAAACGCTGCGCAGCACATCGACCAACTTGGGCAAGTCCTTCATGTGCTTGGCTTCGACGCTGACCGTCACGACGGGGTCGGACACGTGGATGATGCGTTCGAAGGGGTCCATCTCGGCATCCTCGGTGAGGGTCATACCAGCCATGGCGTCGCGCAGACCCGTGACAGCGGCGATGTTACCAGCGCTGATCTTGTCGACGGCGATGCGGTCACTACCAATCATGACGCCGACCTGCTGGACGCGGTTCTTCGTCTTGGTGCCGGCGATGAACAGTTCATTGCCGCGTTCTAGGGTACCGCTGAACAGGCGACCCACGGCGATTTCACCCGCGTGCGGATCAATCATGATCTTGGTCACCATGAACGTGGCCGGCGCCTTGGAGTCGGCAGCAATCATGGCCTTGCCCATGGTGGACTCGTGGTCACCGTGCCAGATGTGGCGGATACGGTAATCCTGGGCTTCCTTCGGGCTAGGCAGAGACCGAACCACAGTGTCCAGCACCACTTCTGCGATGGGGCACTCCTTGGCGAGGGCCTTCTCGTCGTTGGCGTTGCACAGCTCGAAGATGCGGCCGAAGTTCATGCCACTCTTTTGCATGTAGGGGACACTCATGCCCCAGTTGTGGTAGGCGGAACCGAACATGACGGTGCCATCCTCGATGCGCACACCCCACTTGCCGCGGAATTCGCTGGGCAAGTTGCGGTTAATCAGGCCATTGACCTGCGTGATGATCTTGACGAAGCGCTCCTGCATCTGCTCAGGGGTGACCTTCAGTTCATTGATGAGGCGGTCAACCTTGTTGATGAAGAGGGTGGGCTTCACCTTCTCACGAAGGGCTTGGCGAACGACGGTCTCAGTCTGGGGCATGGGGCCTTCAACGGCGCAGCAGAGGATGATGCAGCCGTCAACGGCGCGCATGGCACGAGTCACGTCACCACCGAAGTCAACGTGACCCGGGGTGTCGATGAGGTTGATGAGGTAGTCCTCCTTATCGAAGGTGTGCACCATCGATGCGGAGGCGGAGTTGATCGTAATGCCACGAGCCTGTTCTTCTTCATCGAAGTCCAAGGCGCGCTGGTCGCCGGCGAGGTCGGCGCTCATCATGCCGGCACCGGCAAGGAGGTTGTCACTGAACGTCGTCTTGCCGTGGTCGATGTGCGCGGCGATGGCGATGTTGCGGATGCCGTCCAGATTGTGCATGATCTGGGTGGCCTTCTTGATGTTGTCTTCCTTGCGTCCCATGCGGTTCGACCTCGGTTCCCCTAAGGGGGGCGGGTTGGGCCTGCGGAGCCGGGCCTGGATAAAAGGGTGATGCACGCGACTCCTGGGCGCAGGCACGGGGCCTGTCCCGCAAGGGTGACAAAGCAGGGCTTCGTCGGAGCCCTGATGCGTCAAGCCCCGGCCCTTTTGGTTCTCCTGCTGCTGGCCGTGCCCGCGGCAGCCCAGTTCGTGGCCAATCCCGGACCAGACTTGGTTGCACCCACGACGGGGCCCGTGGCCGTTTGGAACGGTTCGGAGGTGCTGGTCTTCGGCGGATTGGATTCGGGTGGCGGCATTTCCACCGTGAGTGCCTGGCCCAGTGGCACCATTCTCAACGCTACCCTGCCGGATGGCTTGGCGGACTCCACCGGAGTTTGGGCAGAAGGGAGCGCCTACTTGTTTGGTGGATTTGAGGGCACCAATCGAAGCCGTGCCGTCGTTGAATACGACCCGGACGACGATGCGGTCTACTTGGCGGGGCTGCTTCCGCGTCCACTCAATGGTGCTTCTGCGGTCTGGACGGGCGCGGAGGTTCTGGTCTTCGGTGGCCACGACGGGACGCAAGGCCACCGCGATGTCTATTCATTCGACCCAGTGACCCGTGAACTCACCATGACCGGCGGCCGATTGCCCGCAGCACGTTGGGGAATGAGCGCAGTCTGGGACGATGTTCGTGAACAAGCATACCTGTTCGGGGGCACCAGCGGCCCCGGCGACCGGCACGACTCTATTCTCCGTTACGACCCAGTCCGTTCCACTTTCACTACCCTTGAAGTGGCTCTGCCGACGCCCCGGCAGGATACAGCCGCAGTCTGGGATGGGCAACGTGCATGGATCATTGGTGGCTTCGACGGCGATATTCTCCAACAAGTGCTCCACTTCACGCCGAGAACCGGCGCCCTAACTGCACCCGACGTGACCTTGCCCGAGGGCCGCACCGACGCCGCAGCAGTTTGGGACGGGGACCGAGTCCTGGTGCTCGGCGGCACGTTCCAGGGACCAGTGGCGGATGTGGTGGCGTTGGAAGAGGAAGAGCCAGCCGACCCGGACGAACCCGTGCCAGAGACACCGACTCGAACGTATGCTCCAGTCGGACGCACAGGCAACCTGACGGCTGGTTTCAGTTACCTAGTGGTTGGCGGCGACGATGACCTCGTCGTGGACTTCCGCGATGCAAGTAACCTCCCTGGTGGCGCAATCCGCGCGTGGAGGTGGGACTTCGGTGACGGAACCACGAGTGACCTCAAGGATCCGCTGCACCGGTTCCCCGCGGCGGATATTTACCGGGTTAGCCTAACCGTAACCGGCGGCGATGCAACCGCCACCACGTCCGAGCGGATTCGGGTGGGCGACCAGACGCCTGACGAGACACCCCCCGAGCCCGCTATCTGGGAGGACCCATGGGTGCTTGTGGGCGGCGCAGCCTTGCTAGGTTTGGCCATTAGTTTCTGGAGCCTCAGGGGCCGGTACTAGGCCTAGCCAGGCAATCTCAACAAAAGAGAGAGGAAGGGGGAAGGGAAAGGGGCGAGCGACCGGACCCAGGGGGCCGGTTGTTTCTCGTCCTACGGGGCTACGCGCACGCCGACTCTAACGAGCCGACTTCGCCACGCGCTCCATCTCGTCGCGCTTGCCGACGGCGAAGGAGTTGGCGTCGTTCTTGCCCGCCTTGATGATTTCATCAGCAAGGCAAGCGTGAGCGGGCTTGGTAGACTTGTGGCTACCAGCCAAGCCACCCTTGGCAATGTTGCGTAGGGCGATGTCGAGGCGGCGCTGGGGGCTCACGTCAACGGCCTTGGGCACGTTGATGCCACCGTAGCGGAGGCGAGTAACCTCCTCACGGGGCGCGGAGTGCTCGATGGCCTGCACGAGGACCTGGATGGGGTTCTCCTTGGTCTTGTCGTGGATGCGTTCAAATGCATCTTCGACAATCTTGTAGGCCTTGGCCTTCTTGCCGTTGTACACCTCGGAGCGCATGACGTTGTTGATGAGGCGCTCCACGACGGGAGTACGCACCTTCCCGAAGCGCTTGTTGGCGTAGCGGGCGGAGTGGTGGGGGAGACCCACCGATTCCAGGTTGATGTAGCGAGCCAGACCAATGTCCCGCACGTCAATACCGTCGGCGTCGTATTTGCCGAAGAGAGGCGTGGCGGGCAGTTCGATAGCAGGCTCGGCCGGTTCGGCTTCCTCGGCGGCGATGTCGGCGAGGTCTTCTTGAGATTCGATGACTTGTTCTTCCGTCATTTGATCACCGCATGGGCTTCTCGATCTTGCCCTTCACGAGTTGGTCGAGGCTGACGTTGTTGACCTTGATGACCTTGAAGCGGACACCAGGAATGTCACCATACGAACGACCCATGCGTCCGCCGATACCTTCGATCATCACTTCGTCGTGCTCGTCGATGTAGTTGATGGCGCCGTCGCCCACGGCGAAAGCCGTGATTTGGCGACCATTGCGGATCAATTGCACCTTGACACACTTCCGGATGGCGGAGTTGGGCTGCTTGGCTTCGATGCCGACCTTCTCCACGACGATGCCGCGGGCCTGGG
>JBFJXU010000145.1:0-5240 GCA_041622975.1 Thermoplasmatota archaeon | reverse complement strand
GGCTCGCCGGTGGTGCCGCTACTGAACAGGATGTTGCTCACGGCGTCGGGCGCCATGGGAACATGCGCGACGCCTTCGTTTTCTTGCCAGTCGGATACGTCGATGCAGCCCTCTGCTGGTCCGAAGGACAGCACGTCGCGCTCGCCGGCAGCTGCCCGGGCTTTCTCTGCCATTTGGACGTCCTTACCGCCGCGCTGAAAGGACGGCACGGTGACCACGACCTTGGCTGAGCCCAAGCGCAGGCGCGTTGCCACTTCGTCCGGGGCGAAACTGTCCGGGATGCTAACCACGTGCAGACCGGCCCACACGGCGGCTAGGTACATGGCGACGCAATCGAGGGTCATGGGCATGAACAAGGCAACGCCGTCGCCCTCCTGCAACCCGTGGCGCTGGAGCGCCGCTGCCAGGCTGGCCACGCGGCCATGCAGTTCGCCGTACGTGATCACTTCCTCAGCGCCCGCTTCGTCTCGTTGGCGAATGGCGATCTTGTCGGAGGGAGCATGGAAGCATTGGGCTGCCGCATTGAACGTGGCCCCCGGAAGCCACGCGGGGTCTTCCACGCCTTGGGCATCATCAAGGATGGCGGCAGGGTCTTCGTCGAATGCCACGCCGAGGGCGTCGAGGGCGAATTGCCAATAGTCGGCGCGCTCCCTGGCACTCCAGGCATGCAGTTCTTGGTACGTGGCGACACCAGCGGCGTCCATGAGTCGCTTGATGTTGGATGCACCCAGGGTGGCCGTGTCGGGGACCCATGCGGGGGTACCAGGGGGAACCTTACGCCAGGCATCCCAGTGCTCTTGGAAGGGCGTGCCCAGGTCCAGGAGTCGGTCGTCCAGGGCCTCGACCCAGGCGGCGTGGGTGCTGGTCATGGCCCCGGCCACCTGAAGGCCCAGATTGAAGGTTGCGAAGATGCCAAGTGGCCCAGGAGGCTGCATGAACCATGACGGATGCGGTAGCCGACGGCCTCGACATGCAATTCGTTGAGCGGATGCTGCCCGTGTTCCGCCGCATCCGCAACTACTCCCGGCTCAAAGTGGACGGCCTCGAACACGTACCCGAAGAGGGGGCGGGCCTCCTCGTCGGCAACCACACCGGTTGGCTTGGCTTGGATTACGTCTTCACGGCCTTGTCAGTCCACGATGCCTACGACCGCGTGGTCCGCGGCATGGCGCACCGTGCGTGGTTCG
The DNA here is from genome assembly GCA_041622975.1 of Thermoplasmatota archaeon. Lineage (GTDB taxonomy): Archaea > Thermoplasmatota > E2 > JACPAO01 > JAHFTW01 > JBFJXH01. Next base: position 4,053 of record JBFJXU010000145.1, on the reverse strand, counting down.
GCAACCCGGCGACGGCGGGCTTTGCTCGCAAGGCTGGCATCATCGAGATCAGCAAGGAGGCCATGCGGGAACGGCTTGACGCAGGCGATCTGGTCATGATGTTCCCCGAAGGCGAGAAGGGCGCCTTCAAACCCGGCAAGGACTACACGTTGGAGGAATTCGCCCGGGGCTTCGTCCGCGTGGCCTTCGAGACCGGCGTGCCCGTAGTGCCCGTGTGCATCCTTGGCGGCGAAGAAGCAAACCCAGTCGGCACGCGCATTGAAAGTTACGAGGAATTGGTGAACATGAAGGGCGGGCTGCCCATCCCCAAGAACCTCATCCCCAAGCCAGTCAAGTGGCGCATTCGGTTCCTTTCCCCATTGGACTTGGCAGAGTATGGCCCCGAGGACGCTGCCGACGCCGACCTGGTCCACTCCATTGCGGAGCACACCCGGGCCCGCATGCAGCGGGAACTTCGTAAGATGAAAGTGGAACGGGGCAACCCGTACCTGTAGCGTCGGCTTGGCTTGTTCTACGGCGCCGGTTGCAGGAACGCGTCAATGGTTTCGTCACCATCGGTCAACGCGTCCCTGATGCGCTCATAGAAGTCCTTGCGCCATAGGAAGCCCCAGTGGGTGATCCACGGGATCTTGATGTTGCGGGCACCGGGCAGGATGGCGTTCTCCGCCGGCACGACGATGCCATCAACGGGGCTCCAGAAATTGATGAGGTCCACGCCGGGGGGCGCGTGTCCGGGGCCGGCGATTTCGTTGAGCAGGTGACTGCCGGGGCGTGTTTGCCGTGCAATTCGCAGGACGGGGAGGCCCATGATGTAGGCGAAGTAGGTGCCTTGGTGGGGGGTGCCCATGAAGATGACGCGGTCCACGTGCTTGTTGCCACCGAGGTACGTGAGGTAGTAGCGGACCACGAGGCCGCCTGCACTATGGCACACCAGGTCTACTTTCTTGACGTGGTCGCCACGCAGACTGGCATCTACTTTGTCGCGTAGGATACCTGCCGCGATGCGGATGTCACCGAGCATCGCGTAGGGTAGGACGACGTCGTGGACACGGAAGCCATCGTTGCGCATGCGACGGATGAAGAGGTTCCAGTAGATGTGGCGGTTGCCCAGGATGCCGTGGACGAGCAGAACGGGTCGAGGCACGATGGTTCCAGTGCCGGCGTCGGCTATGGGGTTTTCCAGGCGGTGATGCGGGCACCCGTGCGGCCAGCCGCTACATCGCGGCCCGTGAGGGCAAGGGGCACGCGGTCGCCGAGGCGAGCACGCACCAGGCGTTCTTCGCCTAAGTCGTCGTCGCGCCACGGGGTCAAGCCGCTGGACGCGCCCTCGCCAGGGATCATGTCTTGGCGCGGGTCGAGGAACAGCATGCTCTCCCATTCGTCCACGTGGTACGGAGCGCCGGGGAGTTCCCGGTTGGCGGCGCGGGCTTCCAATCCATCATCGAGCAACAGGAAGGTACTGGCCGGCGTGATGCCTGTGATGCGCGCTGTGCCGGGGCTCTTGCCGGTGGTTGCAAGGACCAAACACGCGTTGCGCACCGTGCGTTCGAGGGCGGCGGCGGCCTTCTCCTGGTCGCTGCAATGGTCGCTTAATGCATCAATGCGGTGAACGGGGTGAGGTGGTTCGTCGTGGCCTTGCTGGATGAGCCACTTGAGGTTGCGGTGAACCACGAGGTCAGGGTAGCGCCGGATGGGGCTCGTGAAGTGGCAGTAATGGTTGAGGCCCAAACCGAAGTGGCCAACGTTGTGGGGTGTGTAATGGGCCTTGGCCATGCAGGAAAGGAGTCGCAGACTCGCGACCTCGGCGCGTTCCGTGGGTGCCTCGGCGATGCGACCCAGGACGTCGCGGAACGGGGCAAGCCATGCTTCCTGGCCGTCGTGGTCCAGGTCCGAGAAGCCCGCTTCCACGGCTTTGGTCGGCTCCGCTTCGTCTTGGTCCTCATCGGCTTCATCGGCTTTCGTTTCGACGGGGGCAAAGCCACCCGTCATGAGGTTCAACTTGCCACCTGATGCCAGTTGTTCGAGCAGGCTCGGGCCGCCGGCGGTGGCGTCAGCATCGTCCGGATCGGCGCCTGGCCGGGGGGCGTTGCTGAGGTCCAATTCGTTGTCAATGCCGAGCACCAAGAGTTGATGATGCAGGCGCTCCGCACGACCCACGTCCGGCAGCCCGTGGCACCGGTACAGGAGGGGCACATCTGCGTCGGCCAGGTGCTTGGCGACGGCTTCATTGGCCGCCACCATGAACGTCTCAATCATGCGCGTGGCGTCATTGCCCCGCTTCTGCTTGACATCGAAGCCCATGTCCTCCAATTGGATCCTTGTCTCCCCCGTGTCAATGGCGAGGCTGCGCCGGTGGGCCTTCATGCGTTCGGCCAATTCGAACAAGGCCACCATGTCCTCGTCGCCGGCTTGCCTCCTTTGTAAGGCATCGTCGTAGGTGAGGTTCTCATCGACGCGGATGAAGGACACGTGGAACTTGGCCCCCGTCACCTGGCCATCGGGTGCAATGTCCAGGGCGGCACTCATGGCGTAACGATCGCCGTCATCCCGCAGACTGCACAAGTGATCCGCGATGCGGTGCGGCAACATGGGGAGAACGCGGCCCGGGAGATAGACACTGGTCGCCCGGTCCTTGGCGTGCTTGTCCAGGACCGTGTCTTGACGGACGTAGTGACTCACATCCGCAATGTGCACCCACAAACGCTGGCCACCTGGTGTGGTCTCGATGCCCACCGCGTCGTCGAAGTCCTTGGCGTCCGGCGGGTCAATGGTGTAACAAGTAAGGTGGCGCAGGTCGTCCCGGTGCGCCATGTCCTGTTCTTCTGCCGGCTCCGGGAGTTCTTGTGCCAGGCGTTCCGCCGTTTCGTCCGGGACGTGGCTGAAGAACGGCTCCTGGTTCACGTGGCGCCTGGTAAGACTCGCCACGGCGTCCTCGGGGGCCCAGATGCCGGACTCCAAGAGGAAGTGAACGTAGTCACTGGAACGCGTCGTGTGCTCCGATTGGATCCAATCCTGCGCCAGGAAACCGAGGACCCGGTGCAAGTCCATGCCGAACGCCTGTGTTGCACCGAGGCCGCCGATTCCTTGGACGTCCTGGTCGGGTACGCCGTCGTGTTCAATGAACTGCTCCATGGCGCTGCGGACCCAGGAAAGCGTGGCTTGTTCTTCCTGGGTGAACTCCACGTCCTGCCGTTGGAATTCTCGGCCCTCCTCCGTCTCCTCCACGGTCACCATGCGTTTGCGTAATGCGTCCAGGTCATTCCACGCTGCACGCATGGCCTCCACTTCCTGCAACGTCCAAGGGCGCCACGTGTCACCTCGGCCCGCGTGCGTCTCAAAGCGACCCGTCCCAGGGCGGCGGCAGCGATCCAATGCTGCTTGCACGTCCTTGACCTGCTGACGACTGGGTGATGCTCCGTAAGCGAGGCTCGCCAATTCCTCCACGGTGAACGCCTCCGCGTCAGCCCGTGCCGCCAATTCCCACAAACGCTGCTCCAGGGCACCCAAATCGTCCTCCGCCTCCTCCACGAGGCCACCTTGTTGATGCTGCTCGATCAAGTGACCCAAGCGACTACGCGCCGCCTCCGTGTCCCGGTGATTATCCACTCGATCACGGAAGACCCGACGACTCAGGTTCTCCGCCTTCACCTCCTTCAAGCCATCCACTGTGACCAAGCGAACCCATGGCACGCCCTTGACGCGCCAACGATCCACGAGGACCCCAAGATTCCTTGGCGCCTCAATGCCGTGCAGGCCACTCTTGAACTCGACCACATCGCCAGGCTTGGACACGATTGGGTCGACGTCGTCGGAGGCTAAGGGGGTTGGGGCGGTGTGGGGACCACGGAGCCGAACCAGTTGGTCCGGGCGAAGGGACGCGGCCGTGTCCAGGTCAACCCATTTCGGCTTCCCAATACCGAGTACGGGCTTCGTGTTGTGCTTCCATGTACGCGGTCGTCTTGGTGTCCCGTTCCCTGAGAGGAGATTCACCGAGAATCTGTTGGGCGACCAGGGTTGCGGTTCCCGGCCCGATGTAGCCCCAGCCCATCTGCG
>JBFJXU010000144.1:0-5269 GCA_041622975.1 Thermoplasmatota archaeon | reverse complement strand
GCCTTAGGCTTCACGCCCTGTCCACGGCGCTTCCACACCGTGGACCGTCCGCTTTGCTACGCGAAGCCTTCGGCTTCACGACGGTACTCTGGCCTACGGGTCCAAGTTTAACACGCGGCCGCGAAGCCTTCCAGCGTGGGGAATGCGGGTGCCAGCCGGCCCAGTTGGTGCCGGTCGTCTAGGAGGTCGCGGAGGGCGACCGCGGCGTGGTGTGGGTCGCCGTGGAAGTCGTCCCACGTTGACAAGGCGCGACGAAGGGCGTCCACGGTCGTGCCGCGCTGCAGCAATGCGACGGTTTCCGCGTGATCGAGGAATCGATGCGTTACGCGGAGCCGGTGGCCGTGCCGGGAGCGTTGTAGGATGCCGGCAGCCATGAGTGACGCGAGAATTGCCATGCGCCATGATGAGATTGCAGACAACTTGGCCTCGACGCTGGGCTGAGTGAAACCACCGGGTGAGCGGCCAAGCCTCTTATCACGGGCGCCGGTGGCGCGGCCGTGCAACAGGAGGGATGGTCCAAGGACACGGTGCAGGCCGCGCTGGACGCAGCCCGCGCGAAGGACTTCTCCTACCGGGATGGCAACATCCTCGGCAGCATGTGCACCGCCCCACACCCCCTGGCCGCCGCGGCCTACGACCAGTTCCTGGAAACCAACCTCGGCGATCCGCAGCATTTCCCTGGAACTGCCAACCTGGAGGAAGAGGTCCTCGAAGACCTGGCGAGGTTGTATCATGCACCGGGCAAGGCGCGGGGGCGGTTCCTCACGGGTGGAACGGAAGCCAACATCCTCGCACTCTACTTGGCCCGGGAGACCACGGGCAAGCGCCGCGTTGTCTTGCCGGAGCACGCTCACTTCAGTTTCACGAAGGCGGCGCGACTGCTGGACATGGAACTCGAGTGGGTGCCAAGCGTTGACTTCGTGGCCGACGTGGATGCCATGGCGGACGCAATCGACGACGACACGGCTACCGTTGTCGGCGTAGCCGGCAGTACGGAACTGGGCCTCGTCGACGATATCATGGGCTTGGCAGCCGTGGCCCGCGACGCCAGCATCCGGTTGCACGTTGATGCTGCCTTCGGCGGCTACATTCTACCATTCCTAGACCACCCACCGGCCTTCGACTTCCAAGTGCAGGGGGTGACAACCCTTGGAGTGGACCCCCACAAGATGGGCATGGCCCCCATCCCTGGTGGGGCGCTCTTTGCCCGTGACGGGCGTGACTGGGAGAACATCGCCGTGGAGACGCCATACGTATCCACGGACCGACAGGCCACCTTGATGGGAACGCGGCCCGGGGCCGCCGCTGCCGCCTGCTGGGCGGTCCACCGCAGCCTGGGTCGGGATGGATTCCAAGCCACGGTCGGGCGAGCCATGAATGATGCACGTTACTTGGCGGACGGTCTGCGCAAGGCTGGATTTGACCTGGTGGCCGAACCGTCCCTCAATGTGGTCACATTCCGCGTCGACAATCCGGACGCCACGAGCGCCAAACTCATGGATGCGGGCTTGCGAGTCAATACCATCCCCCGACTGGGGGCCATTCGGATTGTCGTCATGCCACACGTTAGTCGCCAAGCCCTCGACCGGCTGTTGGAGGCGCTATGATTGACGACTCCTTGCGCAACGCTCCCGTCATCCACAAGGGTGACTACCCCTATCTCATCCATCCGCTGACCGACGGGGTCCCCCGCTGCCCTCCCGCACTCCTGCGTGAATGGATGGACTGGGCTACGGCCCAACAAGATATCCTGGAGGGAGCTACGGTCCTGCTGGCGCCCGAGGCTATGGCCTTACCCTTGGCAACGGCCATTTCCCTTGCAACAGAAATCCCGGCACTAGTCGTCCGCAAGCGTTCCTATGGCTTGCCGGGGGAATCCGTAGTTCACGCGGAGACGGGCTACGCGGGCAGCGTGCTCCACCTGAACGACATTCGACCCGACGACCGCGTCGTCGTCATTGACGATGTTTTGTCAACCGGTGGCACCCTGGAAAGTATCTTGTTTGCGTTGCAGGAATTCTGCGAGGTGCAGGGCACCCTGGTTTTCATTGACAAGGGCGACGCGGCTGCGCGAATCGAGGAACAATATGGGCCCCCCGTACGCGTCATGCGGCGGGTGCATGTCACGGACCAAGTCAAAGTGTTGTAGTCAAAAGCGTCCCGTCGCCCTCTACAATACGCTTTAATGCACTGGTTCCAGTGCCGACTCGGGTGAGACCAATGAAAACCCTCTTTTCAGCTATTGTAGCAGCCATGGTGGTAGCGCTGCCCGTTACCGCCGACGACGCCGACTCCGACTCCTACGCCGCGTACACCGTGACGTACCCGACCCTGCCCCCCGGTGTGTTCGTCCCCGACGTACCAACGACTGCAGTTCCCGACCCTAACGGTGGCCCCGACATCGTCACCGTCCCCGCGTACCAGACCCCTGACATCGCGAATCCCGTGTCCTCCCCCGGCAGTGACACGTTCTACCTCCAGTCCACGGCCATCATGCCCGCCGACCCCACCACGGACCGCGCTGCCCTCAGCGTCTACCGTGAAACCAACGGCTGCCCTGGCCTCCAGGACACCACGGGTGGCTGCGGCGACGCTAACCTCCCTGCCGACCAGCACATGGTGTTCGACGCCTGTGACAACCTCGGTGGCAGCGGTTACACCTGGTACTGCGACGAAGTGACCCCGTTCGGTAACGGCACCGGCAACAACGGTCCCGTGGGCACCGCCCGCCTGGTCATCTTCGCCGTGAAGACCGAGTGCAACGGCGGCAACCCCGTCATGCACACCACCTTCCCCGACCCCAACAACAGCGGGGCCACGGGTACCACGGTCGGCCGTCAGTGCAACTTCGCCACTGACCAAGCCCTCCTGATGGTCGCATAAGCCGACCCTCAATCCTCTTCCCCTTCCTCTTCCCCTTTTGATGACGCCGTGCCCGCATGGCACCGGCCCCAAACCTTATCGCTGACCTCGATGGCCCGCGTCCGTGGAACTGTACGGGTACGACCTGGACTTCGAGACCCTCCTGCCCCGCATCAAGGAACAACACGGCGACCTCGACGTGGTCGGCCTCCAGTTCCCGGATGGCATGCGCGACCACGCAACGGAGATTGCGGCCATCATCGAAGCAGAACTGGGTTGCCTGACCGTCATCAGTGCGGACCCGTGCTACGGCGCCTGCGACCTGTGTGACGATGAGATGGCCAAACTGGGCGTCAAGGTTCTCATCCACTTCGGGCACACAGAGATGCCCAGTGTACCAACCCAACACGGTGTCATCGTCCACTTCGTGCCGGCCCGCTCCACGCACGACATTTCCGGCGTGGTGGCCGACGCCTTGGAGCACGTCGGCCCGGGCGCCACCGTAGCCCTGACCACCACCGCCCAGCACGTTCACAAACTGGATGCCGCCCGCGAGCAAATCGAAGCCACCGGCAGAAAGGTCGCCATCGGTCGAGGTGACCAACGCACGGCTGCGGCAGGGCAATTGTTGGGCTGCAACGTCATGGCGGCAACCGCGGCCCGCGAAGCAGACTGCTTCCTCTACATTGGCAGTGGCGACTTCCACCCGCTCGCCCTGGCCTTGGAAACGCAGAAGCCCATCATCGCCGCCGACCCGTATCACGGCACCGTGGCTACACTTGATGCCGCCCGGCACAAGATTCTGAAGCAGCGCTACGCGGCCATGGCGCTGGCCCGCGACGCCGAATCTTTCGGCATCATTGTCAGCACCAAGGGAGGCCAGATTCGCTTCGACATGGCGCGCAAGATTCGCGACAAATTAGCGGCCCATGGCAAGCAATCTTGGATTATCCAGGACAAGCAAATCAGCCCTCAGGACCTGCTCTACTTCCGCCACCTGGACTGTTTCGTCGGCACAGCATGCCCCCGCGTCCCCATCGACGACGCTGGCCGGTACGACAAGCCGTTCCTCACCCCCCAAGAATTGGATATGGTTCTCGGCTTGCGCGACCGCGATCTCTACGTGTTCGACACGTACGCAGCCAACTCCAAGTAATTGTGCTAGCGGACTCGCCGGTCAACTGAATGACGGGGCCGTGTCCAAATCTAGGTGCGCAGTATCATTGAGTCGCACCACCGAGACTGGGTTGGTCGTGAACTCGTTAATGGCGGCATTGCTCTGGGGGAATGACTCCAAGCGGTCCAGTCCGGTCCCCGTCAGGGTTGCAATGATGATTCGGTTGATGCGGCCGTGGGCAACCACGGCAACGTCGTCCGGGGTCTCCATGATGCGTTGCACGAAGGGACGAATCCGGTGCTGGGCCAAAACAGCCGATTCCCCGCCCGGGAACGCGTGGTCGGCGAACCCGATTTGCCATGCGTCCAAGACCTGCTCGACGTCGCCGCGCACCTCGTCCAAACGCCGACCTGAGAACATGCCATAATCCATCTCGTAGATTTCCGGCACGACCTGCAAGCTGGGCCCCGCGACGTTGGCGTCCACGATGGCTTGGGCCGTGTCGCGGGCTCGACTCAGGGGCGATGAAAAGACCACTTTGAGCCGCTGGCTTGACAAGGCGTCCGCCACCGCCCGAGCCTGCTGAATGCCGAGCCGGCTTAGTTCCGCGTCAATCCGAGGACCCTGGATGATGCCGTCGGCGTTGTGCGTAGTTTGCCCGTGGCGAACGACAAAAATCCGTCCCACGGGGCTCCATGGTATCCTGGATGCCATAAGTGGTGTGCTATGCGCCGGTGCCTCCACCGCCGCTGCCACCGCCGCGGCGGCCACCACCACCACCGCCGCCGAGGATCAGTTGACTGCCGTACCCAGGGACGGCGGCTAGGACCAGGAGCGCTCGGGCAAGGGGCAGGCCAGCCCGTGTGAAGTCACTGACCGAGGGAATCACGGGGGGTCCGGTGCTGGGGCCACCAGGGGGGCTAGCGCGGGGGCTGAATCCTTGCAGGCTGAAGCCGCCGCCGGACTGGCCTCCGCCGTCGCCGTCATCGGTGGAGCCATCGCCACCGGGTGGTTCGCCGTTGCTGCCGCCGCTGCCGCCGCCGCTTCCGCCGCCGCTGCCGCCGGTTCCGCCCCCGCCACGGGGGCAGAGGCCGAACTTGTCGCCGTGAGCGATGTGACTGGCCGCGTCGGCAACAGGCACACTGAGGGTGGTGCGCAATCCCGTAGCGAAGTGGCAGAGCGTGACCTTGCCATCCGTGACGGGTGGGTCGTTGGGGTCGTTGGGGTCGCTGCCGCCGTCAATCTCAGTACCGTCGTCGAAGCCGTCGCCGTCGGTGTCGGGGTTGTTGG
>JBFJXU010000143.1:0-5341 GCA_041622975.1 Thermoplasmatota archaeon | reverse complement strand
TCGTTGGGGTCGAGGGGGTCGGTGCCGCCACGGATTTCGTCCCAGTCGCTGATGCCGTCGCCGTCGGTGTCGGGGTTGTTGGGGTCGGTGCCGTTTTCGTATTCGCAGAGGTTGTCGCAGCCGTCACCGTCGGGGTCGTCTGCACCGGTCTGGTTGGTGATGTTGCCGAAGTGCTCGTCTTCCCAGGCGTCGGGGAGGCCGTCGCCGTCCTTGTCGAGGGGTGTGCTGTTGGGGTCGTTGGGGTCGCTGCCGGCGGTGATTTCTTCGCTGTCGGTGAAGCCGTCGCCGTCGGTGTCGGGGTTGTTGGGGTCGGTGCCGTTTTCGTATTCGCAGAGGTTGTCGCAGCCGTCACCGTCGGGGTCGTCGGTGCCGTTGTATGTGGTGATGTTGCCGAAGTGTTCAATCTCCCACCAGTCGGGGAGACCGTCGCCGTCACTGTCGGTTTGGTTACCCGGACCTCCGCCGCCATCGTCGTCACAGGGCCCTTCGTAATCCCCGTGAGCCAAGTGCGCTGGAACGGCCGGAGCCGCCACGCTAAGGTTCTGCTGGGCCTCCGTACCTGGCTTATGACAGAGAACTACGTGCTCCTGGCCGCCGGATGAGTCGTCCGTGCCATTGCCAGTCCCGTTACCCGTCTGGTTGCCGGTGCCATTTCCCGTTTGATTGCCGGTACCGTTTCCACCATTAGATTGGCATGGCCCTTCAAAGTCGCCGTGGCGCAAGTGTGCCGCCACCGCAGAGGAATTTACGTGCAAGGTATGCTCGGCCGGCGTACCCGGCATGTGGCAAACCGCGACCAAACCAACACCACCGTCGTCACCCTCCTCACCATGAGGTCCATTGGGGGGTCCCCCAGGGGCAGCCGCGAAGGGAGACTGAAGGCCGCCTCCTTCAAACTCGAAGGGCGGGACCGTATTGAGACCCCCTGCCGCACTACCCGACGCACCCATCATGAACCCGAATGCAACAAAAATGCTCACCCACCAGGAGAACGTGCGCTTGGGGGTCTTGAGCCACGCTGGTCCGATGTTTGCCTCGTCCTGCTTGAGCATCCCATCAACGCGCGTGCGCAGTTCAGGACTAATCCTGTAGATGCGGGGGATGCCGTCCACGTCAGCGGAGGCCCGGAGGTCGTCCATGGTGACATGCAAGCGCCGCTTGCGAGTCGTCTCCACGGCTTCCTCGAGGCTTCCCTCAAGGAACTCCAGGTTCCGGTCCATGCTAGTGTATGGTGAGCATCTTGGGAATCAAGGCGCGTTAAGTGCACCCTGAACCCGGTCCCTTGGCGGGCTTGGGGCGGACCGGCCAAGAACCCTCGCGGCGTAGGGCCCCCGTGCGCTTGTCCCATTTGGAAGACCGCCTTGCGACCATCCCCGCTCACGACAACCCAAACCCCGACCTAGAGCAGTATGCTACACCCGCCGGCATCGCGGCTCGCCTCTTATGGCACGCCCGGGGACATGGGCTGGAAGGAAGGTCAGTGGTTGACCTCGGCTGCGGCACTGGGATCCTGGCGATTGGAGCGGCCTTGCTTGGGGCGCGGGTCACGGCCGTTGACGTGGATGAGTCTGCGATTGCCATGGCGCGGGAGGCCGCCGGGCACCTTGGTGTAGATGTGACTTGGCGCGTGGCGGACTTGAAGGACATGAAACCGGAGGTGTTTGACGTGGCGATCATGAACCCGCCATTTGGGGCACAACGGCGGAACCGTGGCGGCGACCGGGTCTTTCTGGAACACGCCTTTGCCTGCCCAACTGCCTGGGTTTTGTCCCCCGTGCGAAGCGAGCGCTTCCTGACAGCCTTTGCACGGGACCATGGCCGCAAGGTCACGAAAGTGGATGAGTGGCAGTACCCACTCGTGGCCACCATGGAGTTCCACAGGGATGCGGTGCGGTCAGTAACCGTGGGCGCCTACCTGTTTACGGGCCCAGTGACGCCGTGACCCCAACCGGTTTCTAGGGGGTGGGCATGGCCAATCGCATGCGCTTCCTTCTCGCGGCCCTCTTGTCTGCCGCCTTGCTGTCTGGTTGTACCGACAATACAGTCGACGAGGTGCCCTCGCCCGCTGACGAGGCGACACTCGTCGGTGAGGACGGCCGCGACCTTCGATTGGAACTGCGAGCCGACGACCAAGTGCCTCTGCCGGTGTGGGAAGTGGGCGACTGGTTCGGCCATCACATCTTCTTCGGACCGAACGACGAGGAGGGAATCCACATCAATGTCATTGTGACGGAAGACCAAGGCTCCGCATGGTTCCTGGCGACGGATGACCCAGAGATTGCAAAGTTCGAAGCAATCTACGACGTTCCCCTTACGGGCCCGATTGCCAAGGATGGCCTTGCCACGACAGGGTTCGGTGGCCCCTGGAAATACTATGACTTCCCCATCAGGGACGGCAAAACCTGGACCGGAGTCATCAACATGGGCTTCGGCTACCCCCAAGCGGACCTCACGTTCACGGCCACCTTCAACGAGAGAATTCAAACTCCCTACGGGCCACGGCCTGGCTACGACATCATTGGCACCGACGCTGAGGGTGCAATACAAGTGGTCACCGACTACGTTCCTGACATTGAATGGTACACCAAGTTCGAATACTACACAGCCGACGACCCTGAGAACTACGAATTCAAGACAATCAGCATGGGCTTTGGGTCCAATTGGACCGGTACGTACTACGTGGACACGGCCACGGAAATGGCATCGCACCAGGACATCGTGGCTGTAAACCCCGAATCGCCGGACGCCTCCGGAGCCCAACCTTCGCCGTACTCGTCATTCACCATGACTGAGGGAAGCACCTACCTGAGTGGCTTCTTCTTCGACTTCGCCTTCGCCGGCGCCCATGACATGGAACTCATTGACCCCAACAACAAGCGCCACCAATTCACCGTGACCGACACGGGAAGCGGCTCTGGCGGATTTGACTTCGTCGACCTGGATGCGGTGCCTGGCCAATGGCACATCGCCAGTGGTGGGGCCGGGGTCGCCCACGGGAGCGGCATGTTCCTGTGGGAAGTCACCGAAACCTCGGGCACCCTGTAACCTTCAAGGCGGAAGGTAGGAAGGGATGAGGCCGCCGCGGCGGCCCATTAAGTAGCCGGCGTCACCCAGTTTCCTCGATGGCCCAACGCCACCTTGAGGCCGGCCGGGATGAAATCCTGGATATCATCCGCCTACTACCGGATGTGCTCTTCCGATGCCACAAGGGGCCGGATGGCAAGATTTACTGGTCGTTCAACGAGGGCCGCCTGGCTGAGGAATTTGGCCTGACGACGGACGAAATTCGTGGCAAGCCCTTGGAGGAACTTTTCCCGGGTGGGGCGTCCGAGCACATCAAAGCCGAATTCGAAGCGGCCTTTGCGGGGGAAGCCAAGGAATGGACGAATGAAATTGAAGGCCGCCACTTCCGACACTTTCCCCAACCGATCTTCGGACCCGACGGTAAAGTATCCGAAGTTGTCGGCTTCATTACAGAAGTGACCAGTCTGGTCGAAGCGGAGCGGCGCGTGCGTGACGCCAATGCCGACTTGGAGGCATTCACGCATGCCGTCAGCCACGATTTGCGGACGCCCCTTGCCGCCATGGCCAATCATCACGCCCTCTTGAAACGGCAGATTAGCAATGGCGAAACGGAAGCCGCGTTGGCGACCCTGGCCAAGACCGGAAGAATCCGGGCGCGCATGGCCGAAACCTTGGATTCCTTGCTGGCATTGAGTCGTGCAGGGCGCGGTGAGCCCCCGCGGCGGGTGCCGGTGAACCTGTCGGCCGTGGCCACCAGTGTCCTGGAGGTGCTGGCCGCCAAAGACCCTGACCACCAAGTCACAACGCGTGTTGAGGGTGGCCTGCAGGCAGAAATGGACCCTGCCCTAGCGCGCACCCTGCTCGAGAACCTAATCGGCAATGCCTGGAAGTTCACGAAGGGTAAGGTGGGGCCGACAATCACGTTCCGTGCCGGCCCGAAGCCGGGCGAATTCGAGGTCATTGACAACGGCCCCGGGTTCCCACCGGGCGACGCTGAGCGCATCTTCCAGCCGTTTCAGCGTGCGCACGTGGACATAGAAGGTAGCGGCGTAGGGCTCGCAACTGTGCAGCGCATCATCACGCATCACGGAGGCAACGTGCATGCCCACGGGCGGCCTGGCCATGGAGCCACCTTCACATTCACGGTGGCGCCTCAATCCGATGAGGCAGGGGCTACGCGACCGCCGCGGCCGTCACCGTGATTCAACTTCGTCATCGTCCTCCTCCACGACCACGACAACCTGCTGTTGTTGCTGCTGATGCTTGGCAGCCAAGTGGTCGGCAAGGAACCATCCGCCTAGGCCCGCCGCGGCTCCCGCAGCCGCACCGCCCAGCACGATTGGAAGGTACTTGGTGAACCCGGTCGAAGACAGGGCGGCCAATTCGGGTGGCAGTCCCATTTCCATGCGGGCTCGGTGATCTGGAATTACGTGGTCCGTCAAGGAATCAGGGGTGGCTCGAATGGCGCGAACGTGCTTGCGGTTCAGGTGCTCCTCGAGGGCCGCCATGGCTTGGCCCGCTTCCCTTCCATCAAACACGCGGTGGTCCATCAGGCAGCCAAGGTTGACATGCCACGACGGGACATAGGTGATGCCGCGCCATTTTGGCAGCCGGCGGCGCTGTCCCACGGTAATATCCGTGGTCGGTCCCCCGTGGCCGGCAAGTGACCCGGCCCCCGTGACGAGCCCGAATCTGCCCGGATTGCTCAGTGCCACCGCAAAATGGGCTTCACCTGGCGGAAGCCACTTGCCCACCGTGGGGTCGAACGCTGCACCCGGTTCCACCTGCTCCTGCAGTGCTTGCAATTGCGCCACGCCATCTTGAATCATGAATCGGATGTCATTGATGGATCTCTTGTGCGCATCCGTGATTACCACGGTGGCCAGTTCGCCGTCGGCCACGAGCACCCGAACACCCACGTTGGTGCGAGGCAGTTGCCAAACCGCATCGTCATGCACGAGTCGGTTCCATTGCGGGTTGGCATGCCACGCTCGACCCACGGCGGCAACCATGACGGGAGTGATGAGTTTCCTGGGGAAATGGCCCACGGGGACATCAAGGCCACCCTGCATGGTCGGGTCGTGGGGCGTGTCCCATACGGCGCGGGCATTGCGGCGCCATGAAGTGTCCGGAACTCGAGCCGCTGGCTGTTGGAGCGCTGCGTCCGGGAGGTCAAGCCATGCTTGTTCGAAGATCGGCGATGGCTCCAAGCCGATGGAACGCACGTTGGCCGCGTGGTTGGTTGCCAGGTCCCGCGCGAGGGCCGTGTAGGCATCCATGCCAGCCAAGTGCAGCATGGGCAACGCTACGAGCGGGT
>JBFJXU010000142.1:0-5342 GCA_041622975.1 Thermoplasmatota archaeon | reverse complement strand
CGGTGGAGCAACCGCGTAAACTGCACTTTGATGACGCGGAACATGATGAGAATCCGCACGTGCTTGATACCGCCGCTGGTGCTTCCCGCGGTTGCTCCAGTCACCATGACCAACAGCAGCAGCGCTTTGGCTCCGGCCGGCCACTGGTCAAAGTCCACCGTGGCAAAGCCACTACTGGTGATCATGCTCGCCACCGAGAATGCAGCGCCGCGCAGCGCATCAACGGCGGACTCGCCGGCTCGCCAAAGCAATCCAGTAATGAGCAGCGTAACCACCACGAATGAACCCATGAAGAAACGCCACTCCGGGTCGCGCAGCAGGGGCTTGTGGTCGCCCGAGAACAAGTGAAAGTGTAGGGTGAAGTTGGTGCCACTTGCCAGCATGGTGACAATCATGAGCACCTCCATGAGCCAGTCATCGTAGTAGGCGATGCTTGCTGTCCGGTTGCTGAAACCCCCTGTGGCCATCGTTGTGAACGTATGCAGCAGCGAGTCGTACACCATTTCCATGAAGGCCATCTCATGGCGGGTTGCCAGAAGCAGCAAGAACAACACGAAGAAAACGGCGGAGAATGAGATGTACACGGTCCACATGATGCGGGCCGTTTGCGCCAGCCGCGGTGCAATGCGGGTTACCGTCGGGCCAGGGGCCTCCGCCTGGAGCAATTGCAAGCCACCGTGTGTCAAGCGACTCAGGATTGCGATTCCCAAGACAATGATGCCCATGCCACCAATGTACTGGAGGATGGCGCGCCAAATCATGAGGCTCTTGGGGACATCCTCAAGGGCCCCCGAGATGACGGTGGCTCCCGTCGTGGTGAAGCCACTCATGGTCTCGAAGAACGCGTCTACGGGATGCGTGAGGACTCCCTCCATCATGAACGGCACCATGCCGACTAAGCACAACAGCATCCAGCTGAGACCTACGGTCAGGTATGCTTCCCGCTCCTGGAGTTCCGCGACTGCGTCCGTGTTACCACTCCACTTGAGGGCTGTGCCAAGTAGCCACCCCCCGCTGAGGCACGCCACGAAGGTGAGGAATCCATGCGGCAGGAACCACTTGGCGACCGCCACCGAGTACGGGTCGTAAACCAAGGAGACGACGGCAGGCACGATGAACGCATAGGAGAACAAGCGCGTGATTGCGCCCACTGCTCCCACGACGCGAAGCAATCGTGCCATGCCACGGCGCTTCCCTCACTACCTTTTGATGCTGCCGTTGGGCGGCGTGCAAACCCTTGACAATGTGGGGTGCCGTCGCACCCTCGTTGGACTTCGACGTCTTCTTCAGCATCAGCCAGACGCCCGTCGATGGCTACATGCCCGATGAGGCCACAATGTTCCGCAATTGGCTCGACCAAGTCGAGGCAGCGGACCGCCTCGGGTACGGGGTTGCATGGCTGGCTGAAAGCCACTTGAGCAGTGAAGTGCAGAAGCGCAACGAGCACCCTGTGATTCCTCATTGGGAAGGCGAAGTGGGCCTCAACTGTGACTTCCTGCAATCAAGTCACGCTGTGTTCAAGCGTACCAAGCGCATCGAGACTGGCTCGGCGGTGATGAATATCCTGCAAGGAGGCGGACCCATTGCCGCAGCGGAACGCATTGCGTACTTCGCCGCCTTGCACGGCCTTGATGAGGCCGAATCTAGGCGAATCCATGTTGGCTTCTCTGCTGGCCGCTTCGACTACATGAACCGCGCCCACGGCTTGGTCCCCCGCACCGCCCTCGAACATGCCATCCCTTACCCGTTCCTGAAAGGAAAGTGGTTCCACGAAGCAACGGAAATCTTCTGCCGGCTCCTTGCTGGTGCCACCCTATGCAGCGACGATGTCCCGGCGCGGACCATCACGGAAGCCGAGTGCCGCACACCGGAGGACTGGAACAACATCCGGGCCGCCGCCGACGCCACTGGGTGCCTGGAGGACCGCGACGGCACCGAACACGTGGTTTTGCCCAAGCGCTGGGAATTCGAACACATCAAGGTCGTCCCCCAAGACTGGCGCCGGGAACTCGTACAACTGGTAGCCGGCAGCCACGATCCCGCAATCCCAGCATTAGCAAACCGCTTCCTTCCCTGTCAAGTGGCGAACCTGAGTTTCACGCCGCCTGACGTCATCGAGGCCACCCACGAGCGCATGGCCCAACAATACCACGCCGACGGCGGGCCCTGGCAACGCGCTATGATGCCCCGCACCGTCATGGTGTTCCTCAATGAAGAGGACGGCTTGGGTCCTGAAGCGCGGACGGCGGCAGCCAAGGAGGAAGCCAAGGAGGCCTTGTCCGCGTATTGGAACGCGCTCACGGGGACCATTGACCCCGCCAAGATTGAGGGCGCTGCTGACAACGCTGTCATCGGCAACGCCGACGACGTAGCCCAACAAATCGCAGAGCGTTACCACCCAGAGGACCGCCTCATGCTGTGGTTTGACTTCTTCAACCACGACTCCGAGCGCGTCATTCGGGACATGGCAGCGTTCCAAGCGCAAGTGGTGCCGCGCCTGGCCACGGTGACTGCATGAAAGGCCCCGGCAGCGAACAGTACCCAACAAGTCCCCTCGGCGTGCAGGAGGATGGCATTCCCACGGGTCGCGACGTGGAGTGGATGCCGCTCGTCGATTACCGTCGCTTCGGTGTGTCCGAAACCACGATTCATGGCGCTGTCGCCTGGGCCACGCCCGACGGGGTGACTCATTCCTTCGGTGGCAACGTATTGTGTTACGGCCGCAGCATGATGAAGCCCCTCATGCTCAAGGTCTTCCGTGACGAACTGGCGGGCCTTGACTCGGAGCAACAAGCGATCAGCGTGGCCAGCCACAACGGCGACGTGGAGCACGTGGCCGCCGCGCAATCGTTGCTGGACGAATCGCAATGGGGCCTCATGCAGACGCCGCTTGACGTTCCCCTCGTGCAGTTCGGCCGCCAAGTGCGGCGGCCCCGGAGGTGGTATCACACGTGCAGTGGCGAACACGCGGCCATCGTGCGTGGCTGTCGCGAAAAGGGCTGGCCTACCATTGGTTACTTGCTGCCGCAACACGAATGGTTCCAGCAGTACCTCCAGATTCTTGCCGACCGCCTCGGCGGCGACTGGGAACCACTGCGCGTCGCCCGCGACGGCTGTGGACTCCCCACCACGAGCAACACGGTGGCCGAGTTAGCGACGCTGTATGCAGGCCTTGCCCGCGACCACGATGAGGATTGGATCTGGGAGGCCATGGTGAAGCACCCCGACTTGGTGGGTGGCTTCAACCGCCTCGACACCACCATCATGAAGTCCTGTGATGGCAAGGTGATTGCCAAGGAGGGTGCCGATGGCTTGTTGGGCCTCGCCATCCAGCACGAGGATTACCCAGACGGTCTGGGTGTAGTGGTCAAGATCGCCCATGGGTGGAACCCCCAAGCAACCTGGTACATCGCCCGCGCCGTCCTCGGCGTCCTCGGCTTCCACCTGCGCAACCCATACCCCCTGCGACGTCAGAAGGCGTTCCTCGTGCCCGGCGTGGTCCCCGAACGGTATGCCGTTGCAGTGGAAACCCTGCCCACGTGGGATGAATGGGACCCGGACCAAGACCGCTGGTACTACGACTGGAAGGAACACGTGGCCCCTGCATGAACGTCGAGAACTGGATCGCTGGCCGTCCAATCCCCGCCGCCTCTGATGCCACCATCAACAACGTCAACCCTGCGGACGGCTCCGTGATTGGCACGATTCCCGCAAGCGGCGCCGACGACGTCGATGCAGCGGTGGCCGCGGCGAATGCAGCCCTTCCGGGGTGGGCTGCAACTTCCCTGGCCCAGCGATTGGACATCTTGGATGCAATCGCAGACGGGATTGAGCGCCGCCTCGACGACTTTGCGGCGGCGGAGACCCGTGATTCGGGCAAGCCCATCACAACGAGTCGGTCGTTGGACATTCCCCGTGCAGTGCGCAATTTCCGGTTCTTCGCCGACTTCACGCGGTCCTGGCGCGACGAAGAGCACCCAATGGAGTCGGGGCACAACACAACCCATCGCAAGCCCGTGGGCGTGGTGGGCCTGATTACGCCCTGGAACCTGCCCCTGTATCTCTTGACTTGGAAGGTGGCGCCGGCCTTGGCCATGGGCAACACAATTGTTGCCAAGCCCAGCGAACTTACACCCACGACGGCGAGCATGCTGGCCGAAGTTGCCAAGGACGCGGGCCTACCGGACGGCGTACTCAATGTGGTGCATGGACTTGGCCCGGACGTGGGCGCGCCCCTTACGGCGCATGCAGATGTGTCGGCCGTCAGTTTCACGGGGGGTACGGCGACCGGCCGGCTGGTCGCGGCCGCGGCTGCCCCCACGTTCAAGAAACTCAGCCTCGAACTGGGTGGCAAGAATCCGACCATCATCTTTGATGACTGTCCCCTGGACCAAGCGGTCGAGGGCGCTATGCGGGCAGGATTCACCAATACTGGTCAGGTCTGCCTTTGTGGCAGCCGCATCCTTGTCCAAGAAGGCCTCATGGATTCATTCACCAAGCGCCTCGTGGCCGAAGTGGAGTCCATGGAGCCAGGCAATCCCATGGATGCGGCCACACGCATCGGTCCACTTGTCAGCCAGGAGCACCGCGTCAAAGTGGCGGGCTACGTGGAGCGGGCACGTGCTGACGGATTGACCGTGCATGGCGGCCACATCATTGACGGATCGGGCGCCTTCCTGCAGCCCGCCGTCATCGTCGCCCCTCCCCAGGACCACGCCTGCGTCCAGGAGGAAATCTTTGGCCCCGTGGTCACTGTGCAGTCGTTCAAGGACGAAGCGGAGGCCATTGCGTTGGCCAACGATGTTGCCTATGGCTTGGCTGCCAGCGTCTGGACGCCGGATACGAGCACGGCCCGCCGCGTCGCGGAAGCCCTGGACACGGGCATGGTCTGGGTCAATGACTGGCTAGTCCGGGACCTTCGGGTGCCTTTCGGCGGCATGAAGCAATCCGGTGTCGGCCGGGAAGGTGGCAAGTGGAGCCTGGAATTCTTCAGTGAACCACGCAACATCTACGTGGCTTCACCCGACCCCGCCAAGACGTCCTGAATCCGGGACCCGCTGCGGCGTCGTGGACGCCACCCACCCGACCCTGCAAAGGGTCCACCGGCCCCAGCAACCGACGCTCGAGCAATCCCTGGACGCGGGCGCCATGCGGCGATTCACCAAGGACCGTGCGTACCGCGTCGGGGAAACCACGGCACGGTCGGCCTTGACTGATTGCCGCTTCGGCGGCGAAGTGGTGTGGAGCCTCAATCCGTACGTGGGCTGTAGCCACGCCTGTGTCTATTGCTATGTGCCAAGCGTCAGTCGTGTTGACCGTGAGGCGTGGGGTGGTTACGTGGT
>JBFJXU010000141.1:0-5358 GCA_041622975.1 Thermoplasmatota archaeon | reverse complement strand
CAGGCGATCGAATGGTTCGGCCTCGAGCAGGTCGGAAAATCTGCCGCCCGGTTCGATTTCGCCAAGCTCGAAAGCCTGAATGGCCAGCACATGCGCGCGGCCAGCGATAAGGCCTTGATCGAGGCGATGGCGGACTTTTTTGCAGTGCAGCATAAACCTTTGCCGCTGCCGGACCGGATGGCGATGCTGACCGCGGCCATGCCCGGTCTCAAGGAACGTGCGAAGACACTGGTAGAGCTCTCTGATCTGGCATATTATATTCTTGCGGACGGACCGCTGGAAATCGATGAAAAGGCAGCAAAAAACCTGGACGGAGAGGCGCGGGAAATGCTCGCTATTATCACGATATTGCTTTTCCATTTTTTGACCTCAGAACCTTCAGGGCTGCTTGGCAGATGCCGATACATCGCAAGCGGTTCCACGCGGAATATCTGCGAATGGCCCGAGAAATGGGAATTCTGGACCGGCGACTTCCGTGTACGACGGTGCCGCTCGCGGTTAGTGGACTGCCCCAGCGTCTCCGCGTTTGGGTCGAGTATGCACAGGATATCCTGGGGAAGCCGGACACTGGGCGGCATCCGTATTTGGATTGGCCGACGTTGCTGCCTCATGCACGCCTGCAAGCCCGGTTTGCGCGAGATCGAATCCCTGCCACGGCATCATGGACTAGGGCGTCGTACCTCTATGCCACTGCCTCAATCCGGCGGCTGCTGGAGGTCGACGCTTAGCCCACGGACCGGTTATTGATATCGGTCCACGACGTAACCCCATGCCTTGTTTCATAGTGAAGCAAGAATCTCGCTCAGGCGCTGGCGCCGCTGCTCCCGGCCGAAGTGCGCCTTGGCCATCGCCTGCGCGTGGTCCCTTGCTTCTGGTCCGGCGCTAAGGGCCGCGCCAATGGCCTCGCATGCGGCGACTGGATCCCACTCTGGGACCAAGAAACCGCCCGTTGCTTCCACGACCGTTTTGACGCCGGGGACCTCCGTGCCAACCACGATGGCGCCTTCCATCGCTGCCTCAATCGCCGCCGTAGGGAGCCCCTCCCGACGGCTGAACTGACAATACGCCGCGACGGCGCCGAGATGTGCGCGGACCTCGGCCGCTGGCCAAGGTCCATCGAATCGGACGTTTGGCGGGGCCCGTTCTCGTGCCCAGTCTAACGCTTCACCACTAAGACCAATGGCTCGAAAAATGCTGTCGGGCATCAACTTGGCTGCCTCAAGAAACCGGTCCACTCCCTTCACCTTCATGCGGGAGATCGTGCTGACTCCGGCCACGGTGCACACCTCGGGCATTCTAGGCTCCTGTCGTGGTGCCATGGGGTCTGCCGTGCCCGTGGGCACCACGATACATGGGGCGTGCTTCTGCACGACCGCCTTGATATCTCGAACAAGCCCGGCATCGACCGGCAGGAGGGCAGTGGCATGTCGGAGGCTTAGGCGGGCAAGGAACTTGTAGCGTGGATCATGGGTGGCCCAGACGCCATACTTGAGCTCAGGCACATTCGCCACATCGTAGCCTCCGATGAACACGTAGATCGGCTTACCCAAAAGCTTGGCCAGCACTGTTGCTGCGCCCGCGTGGTCGCCAGCGAACCAAACAACAACAGCATCCGACCATTTCACCAGCCGCGTCAATTTTGCAGCGTCTTTCCGACCGCGAAATTGCAGCTTCACGACCTCGTACGCCTCGGCTAGAATTGATTCGTCGCTATCGACAAACGTCGCCGGGGCTACGTGAAGAAGCAGAATTCGTTGACGCCGCTGAGGCACGAGTGCGCGAGCAAGGGGCGTCTATTCGCTTTATGCTTGCAGGGTCGATGTCGCCGGCCCATGTGCCGATGCTTCCTTCAACGCCAGTCGGGGTCCGTGATTCGTGGCCTTTACGACGGACCAGGCTTGGATTGCGGCAGACGCGGAGTTGGGTGAAGGGACCACGGTGGGGCCGTGGAGTTTGGTGGGTCGGGACCCGCCTGGCGCTGCACCGCCGGCCTTGGGGGCAAACTGTACGCTCCGCAGCCACTCGGTCATCTACCGGGGCACTCGTATTGGCGACGGCTTTCAAACCGGCCATGGTGCGATGGTTCGGGAAAATGTCACGATTGGCACCGGGGTATCGTTAGGTACGCATAGCTCGATTGAACGCGACACGGTCGTGGAGGACGGCGTACGGATTCACGGTCATTGCTTCATTCCGGAGTACGTCACGCTACGGGAGCGCTGCTGGATTGGGCCGCGTGTAACGATTCTGAATGCGATGCACCCGCCATGCCCCGAATTCGAGAAGTGTGGCCAGGGAATCGCCGCACCCGGGCATGAAAGTGAGCGCATCCATGGCGTTGAGATTGGGGCAGGCGCAAAGATTGGTGGTGGCGTGGTGATTGGGCCCTGGGTGCGCGTCGGAGCGGGGGCCCTCGTGGGCGCCGGTGCGGTTGTGACTCGGGATGTCCCTGCCGGCCGCGTGGTTGCCGGCAATCCAGCTAGGGATCGCGGCCCGGTGACGGATTTGTCGTGCCGGGCCGGTTACTTCAAAACACCCTACGAGTGGGAGGCCGAACATGACTGACTCGATTGGCATGGCCGAAATCCTCGTGGATGACGAGGTCCGGCATGCCGTTATGCGCAGCCTCGAGAGCGGTAAGTACGTCAAGGGTCCGGAGGGCGCAGCGTTCGAGCAAGAATTTGCGCGGCACCATGACGCTCGCCACGGCGTGGCCGTGAGCAACGGGACTACGGCGCTCCATCTGGCCTACAGCGCCCTTGGGGTGGCGCCAGGCGACGAAATCATCGCACCGTCCCATACCTACCTGGCCACAGTGACGCCGGCAGTCCACCTGGGGGCCGTGCCGGTCTTCGTGGAAGTGGATGGCCAATCCATGACACTAGATCCTGCGGCAGTTGAGGCCGCCATTACTCCCCGGACAAAGGCGATTGCGGCCGTACATTTGTATGGTCACCCGGCGGAGATGGTGCGGCTTCGCGAGATTGCCGACGAGCACGGCATTGCCCTCGTGGCCGACGCGGCGCAGGCTCACGATGCGTCGCTGCATGGGTCGATGATTGGCAATGTCGGGGCGGATGTCACCACGTTTTCCTTCTATCCTTCGAAGAATATGACGGTGTGTGGCGACGGGGGCATGGTGCTCACCAACGATTCGGACTTGGCAGAGCGTCTCTCTATGCTACGCGACCATGGCCGCGTCCCGTCCAAGAAGTATGAGAACGACCTTCTAGGGTTCAATTTCCGCCTCAGCGATATGCTCGCTGCCATCGGGCGCGTGCAACTCAAACATTTACGGGCGTGGACCGACCGCCGCCGCGAAGTTGCCGCACAGTATCGAAAGGAATTGGGCGATTTGCCCTGGCTCAGTTTGCCGCAGGAGACGCGGGGCGCGCGGCACGCCTATCACCAATTCGTTGTGCGAACGTCGAGGCGCGACGAACTGGCTCGGCACCTCAAGGCACACGGTATTTCTTCAGGCCTCCATTATCCAGTTCCGACTCACGCCCAGCCGTGCATCGTGGAACGTTTCGGGATGACCTCGATGCCGGCAACCGAGGCGTTGGTGGGCGAAATCCTGAGCCTGCCGGTTCACCAAGGTCTGGCTGATGCTGATGTGGCGCGCGTAATCGACTGCATCCGGGCCTTCCCGGGGTCCTGATATGCACGTCGCCGTGGTTGGAACGGGCCACTGGGGCAAGAACCATGTTCGAACCCTGACAGGGCTGCGCGAAGCAGGTCTGGTCGCGGAGGTCACCGTGTGCGACAAAGACGCGGCGCGGGCGCGCGCCATGGGGGCAGACTATGGCTGCTCCTGGTCCACCGAGTTCGAGGCGCTTCTTCGCGGCGAGGGCGTCGATGCCATCACGTTGGCGACGCCGACGCCGCTTCATCACCCGATGGCGAAGCAGTGCCTCCAAGCAGGCAAGCACGTGCTGGTGGAGAAGCCGATGGCCACAACCGTTGACGAATGCGCGGAGTTGGTCACATTGGCGACGGAGGAAAATCTCACCCTCATGCCTGGCCACCTGTTTCGGTATCACTCCGCGGTGGCGGCGCTACGGGACCGTGTGGCGACGGGAGGGCTCGGCGATATCCTGCACATCGATGTAGTGCGCAAGGATTTCCGCGCCGCCCGTCCGGACATGGGGGCACTCATGGCCCTCGGTATCCATGAACTCGACTTGTTCCCGCACCTTCTCCAGGAGCAACCTGTGGCTGTTCTTTGCGTGCAGACGACCAACCATCGCCCCGGCATCGACGAATCGGCTCGCCTTCTGTTTCGATTTGCAAGCGGCGCCTTGGGGCACGCATGGGAGTCATGGATTTCGCCCGAAGGTCGCCAGCGAACCCTGACTGTGACCGGTTCGAAGGCCACCGCGCACGTTGACTTCATGGTTCACGATCGCTTCCAGGTGGTGCCGGCCGGTGTACGGCAGGAAAGCGGGGACGTGGTGGCTTTTCGAGAAGCGACGCAGGACGTGGAGGTGGAGCCCGTCGCGCCGCTGGAAGCCGAAATGACAGACTTCGTTCGCTGCTCGCAGGTCCCGGGACGCATGCCCCGCGCAGATGGGCAGGCTGGCCTCGAAGCAGTGCGCTTGGCGGTTGCGGCGGCACATTCGGCCGCGAATGATGAATGGGTGGCGCCTTGAGGGCAACGAAGGGCTCTGGGCAGGCAGGGTCGCGTGGCGGCAGCACTGCACTGCTCATTGCGTATCATTACGACGAGCGCAGTTCGATTGCTAGCCAACGAATCCGGGCTCTGGCCAAGCATTTGCCGGCGCTCGGATGGCGCGTGGTCGTGGTGACTTGCGGTGACGCTCCTCAAACCACCGCTGACGGAGTCACGGTCATTCGGGTCCCCGTTGCCAAGCGACGAAGGAAGCGCCCCGGCGTCCCTGCGCCCGATGGCCGAGGCCCGCGCCGGGAGGGAAGTCGTTCCACGTTGGCGTGGGCTAGTGTCAAGCGTGCGCTTTACAAAATCAAGGCCGAGCTGTTGCATTATCCAGATCGGTTTGGGGACTGGTGGCAGCGGGCGGCGGAGGCGGCGATCGATGCGTGTGAACGCCACGAAGTGGACGTAATCGTGTCTACCTTTGGACCCGCGTCATGCCATTTGGCCGGCCATCGCGCACAAGCATCCACTGGCCTGCCATGGGTGGCCGATTATCGCGATTCATGGTCACAGAATGCCTACTACCTGTATTCGCCTCTGCGCCGGTGGAGAGATACTCGACTGGAGCGCAGAACTGTAGCAGCAGCCAAGCTGGTCGCGGTGAATGAGCAGGATGCAGACACATTGTCACGAATCATGGGTGTTCCCGTCACTTGCATCCCGAATGCGGCGGCCACCGAATT
>JBFJXU010000140.1:0-5425 GCA_041622975.1 Thermoplasmatota archaeon | reverse complement strand
GTCAGTAAACGATTGGACATCACTTGGGGAACCGACCAAATTACAGCGGGTGGAGCCGAGGAACACTGGCGGCGCCACCACTTGGCTGCCATGGACGAACTCGACGTGGGCGTCGTGGTAGCCACGGGTGGCATGGACGAAGGAATCCGCGACCGCCTCGAATCCCGGGGGGTCCACGTAGTCACTGACGCCCCGCGCCACCTTGTCACGCGCATTGCGGCATCCACTGGCGCCAGATTGACGCCGTTTGCTGATCTGCATGCTGACGATTTGGGTGTGGCAGACGTGGACAATCCTCACGGTCGCATCATCTTGCGGGGCCCAGGGCCCGCCTTGACGCTGCAAGTGCCCTACCATGTAGGACTGGAAGCGGACACGGAAGCCGAGCGATGGCTCCGCGGCGCGGGCCTTGCTTTGGAATCTCCCGGTCAACTACCGGGCGGTGGCGCGTGGCAGAGGCGAATTGCACGCAGCTTGCGCAACGCCGCGCCAATCGCGCCTGAACGGGGGCCCCTGGTCTTTGAGGCGGCGGCGCGGGCCTTCGACGCCGTCGCCGATGCCATTGTCACCAACCAAGGCCTGGACCCCATTGACGTGCCTGCACTCGAAGGGGGAATCGACGGCGCGGCAGCCACACGGCTGGCCGTGGAGGGAGCATTCGAGGT
Organism: Thermoplasmatota archaeon; assembly: GCA_041622975.1. Classification (GTDB taxonomy): domain Archaea; phylum Thermoplasmatota; class E2; order JACPAO01; family JAHFTW01; genus JBFJXH01. The sequence goes on along the minus strand of JBFJXU010000140.1, from coordinate 4,760 downwards.
GGCGCGGGCAGTGATTCGCATCGACGCTCATCACGCCAAGGCACCGAGCAATCCGGCCACGCTCCGCGGTGGATTGGGGCCCGCGGGCGCACCAAGCGGTATCCCCTTTGATATCCCGGATGATATCTAACTGGGGAGCCGAAGGATGGTGACGCTGCCGCCCACGTCGGGTACGCCCCGTCCGAGACGCTGCGCCTCGGCGGTAGTCTCTACGAGAAATCTGGCAAATTCCTCGGCGTGCTCCAATGTCATGAGCCGGTAATTGCCGCCCAGCCGAGGAACATCGTCGCCGTCGCTATGGAGAAGCAACCGAACTAGCCCCGTGCGCCCAATCCAATGACTGCAAAACGGACTTTCGGAGTTGTCCCAGACCTTGGCCCCAGCGTCTGGCCCGGTCCGAATCTTGGCCCGCGCGACAAAGGGGCGCGCCACGTCTCCATCGGGGTGAACCGCATAAAGCAGCGACACGCTGGACTCCGGGGCCTCAGCCAAATCCTCCTTGCCGTAGTGCCCACGCAGGCCATCCTCGACGTGCTTGACCAAGGCCGCCATGGTTGCCGGGCCTGCCTCTGTAGTCGGGGCGCGGGTCACGAAGTCCAATGTATGGCGATCGCCGATGCGGGCTTGGCCGGCCGTAGCCACGGCGCCATCGCCCAGCCGCGTCAACTTCTTGGCGCCAGTGGCCCCCCCGTCCGGCACCCTGACGTCTCCTTCCATGCGGCTCCAACTCGTCAAACCGTCTGCGACCAGCACAATACCGGATGGAACTGCTACCGCACCAGCCAGGGACACGAGCCAAGCACACATTGCCCACCAGAAAACCGCGCCGGGTCAGGTGGAGCCGTCGTCAGGTGAAATCCGGCCGTCGAGAATCCGCTGGAAGAAATCAAGGCTCAACCCCGTGGCATCAAGGGCTTGGCTCGGCGTACGACCAAATGGGTTGTTGCGGCCGCCGGGCCACAAGTGGTCTGCCCCTGGGACCACATGGAATTCCACGTGGGCGCCTGCTTCATGCCAAAACGCCACGGATTCATTGAACGGCGCAAACGGCCAGTCGGGGACCTGCCCCAACCCGCCATCGAGGGGAACAATGTGGTCTGCGTCGCCGTGCATCAACAACGCGGGAACGGGGCTCGTTGGTTCCTGGATCCGTTGTCCATTGCTGCCAATGGACCCCGCGTACACGGAAAATCCGGCGACTGCGTCGGGGCGCTCGGCCGCCAATCGGTGAACCATCATGCCGCCGTTGCTGAAGCCCACGAAGAAGACAGGTTCCGGACCCAGGTGCTTGCTAAACTCAACGAGCCAGGCCACGTCATCGATGCCTTGGGCAAACCCGTACCCACAACAGTGCCCCGCATTCCAACCTTGGCCCAAGCGGGGAACTGGCCCGACGGCATCCACCTGCGCCACGGCGAACCCTGCCGCTGGGCCTCGCTGGGACAATTGGTTCACCCTGGCAAACTGATTGGCCCACCCATTGACGCCGTGCAGGGCAACAATCGTGGGCCAAGTGCCTTCCATTTCGGGCTCTGCCCAAAGGTAGTGACGTCCCGCGAAGTTCCGGTGGTCGCCGTGTTGGCTGCCCCAGACAAATGACGACGGGAACACCAGGAGGACTACTACGAGGGCGCCTAAGAGTCGGTTCATTTGCGCCGGAAGTGCAACGTCTTCTCCACTTCGCATACCACGTTGTCGTCTCCGTCCCGCCATTGCCATTGGTACACGCGGTCCACCTTGCCCTGGCGGGTCAAGCGGCGGATTTCTTCAACTTCGTCTTGGTCGAGGGAAAATCCCGCATACAGCGTGCCCTTGCCGGGGCGCAGGAACCGAATGGAGGCAGCCTTGTCCCACACGATGTGGTCGGGTAGAATGTGCATCCAGGCAAGCATGAAGTGGGGGTCGGCTGCCGAGTAAAGTGTACCGCCGTAATGGGTTCCCACGTAGTTCCGCGTCTTCATACCCAATGGCAATTCAAATTCCCAGTGGAGCCAATCGTCACTGATATGGCGAACCTTGACGCCTGTATTCCGAATCGGCGGGAACACGTGCATGAGGCGCCGGAATGTGGCGGGTGACACGTTACGCGTGAAGCGGCTCGGGTTCACGGAGGTGCATAGTCGGCATGCCCTTTCAAGGGGTGCTTTGCGTCACCCGTTGCCCGCAATGGTCAGGGTGACATCAATGTGGCAGACGGGGCGGTCCTCGTTATCGTGCCAGGTCCACCTCGTTTCCCGTTGAGTGCTTCGGCCACGGAACGGGTCAGGGAGGCCGAGCAAATCACTGGGTCGAATTTCCATCCAGCCGTGGCTGGCGGTTTCACTTGGGCGGATGCCATTCATTTGGACGCTGCGAATTCGGATGGTGTGCTGGGGTGCCAATCGTTGCCACGCGGCGCGGCAAATCATGGTGGCTGCCAGGAGACGCGGCGTGTGTTCCTTGGCTGAAACGGCACCCGGGCCCCGAGGCGGAACGAGGTCTGCGAACCAGCGGTATCCCTCGTCCGTGATGTCGGTAATCCGGACCCCGTATGGTCGTAGGCGGCGCAGGCGCAGACCTACCGGTGCGCCTGATTGACGGCCCATGATCTTGTCGATGATGGCCGACCGAGGAGGTAGCATCCGAGCCCCACAGACCCGCTTCTAGACTTGGACCCCCCATAACGTAATGTTCGCACGGCATTTCATAATGACCGCTCATGATTCAACGATGCGGCGTTGCCGACCCAGACGGCCGGAGCCTGGGTGCTCGGCGTCAGTTCTTCCACTTGATGTTGCAGCCGATGCTGGGAACTTGCTGCTGAAGACGGTCTGGTTCGCCTGCCAGCACCGCCGCAATGGCATCCTCCAGGTCCGCACCCGTGACGGGTTCAGTGTTGCCTGGTCGGGATGCATCGAATTGGCCCCGGTAGGCCAGTCGATGCTCACCGTCGTACAGGAAGAAGTCCGGCGTGCATTGGGCATCGAATGCGCGGGCTACTTCCTGGGTCTCATCGAACAAGTACGGCACCACGTACCCGCGTTGCTTGGCTTCCTTGACCATGTGCTCTGGCGAGTCGTCGGGGTAGTTCGTGACGTCATTGCTGTTGATGAGTACGATTCCCACCCCCGCTCCGCTCCAAGCCTTGGTCTTGGCCCCAAGCACGTCGGCGATGTGCTTCACGTATGGGCAGTGGTTGCAGATGAAGGCAACCAACAACGGGCCGCCATGGAAGTCTTGTCGACGAACCGTGGATCCGTCCAAGTCGGGCAGTGCGAAGTCCGGGCAGCGCGATCCGAGGGCCACCATGCTGCTGGGCGTCAATACCATGGTTGCTCCCCACGGGGCCATACAACAAGAAGTCTGGGTGAAGAGGAAGAGGGAATTGGTAGTATTACCAGGGCTCGGGGCCCGGGAAGCGGCAGTAGTGCTGCGTCACGTGTACCGGGCCAACGTCGTACTCGCGCTTGGCGGTCCAGGCGCCGACGCAAATGATGTCTGGGAAGAGGACCACATCGAAGGTGCAGTCGTAGTGGCTACTGACCGTCGTACCGTCGGCATGCTTGACGGTAAGCGAGCGCTCCGGGCAGCGTTCTGGGGTGCCGGATGTGGCGCGGGGGTCGGGGCCGCTTGAGCAGGTGCGAATGAGGACACTGTGGCCGCCAGCGCGTACGCCGCGGTCTTCCTGGCCCCAAAGGCAGTACATGCCGCCGAGTACCAACACGTGTGCCTTGCAGCCCTGGGTGAGGGTGGCGTCGGCGAGTCCGTTGTTGGTGCCGCCCGCCACCTTGCGGCAATCGGCTCGGCCTTCTTCAATGGCGATGTCAAGGGGCAGCCGGCAAGCGTTGGCCGCCACTTCGTGGCCACGGACGTCCTGTTCGACGTGGTAGCCGCCATAGACACAGATGAGGCCGGGAAGCAATTCGGCGTCAAGTTTACAGTCGCGGCCAAGACCGGCGGTAACTAGGCTCCCCGACACGCCTTGTTCTTTGCATTCGTAGCCGGGTTCCGCCGTGGTGCTTGGCACGATGGCCAGCAAGCTTAGGGTCAGTAGGATGCTGATGGTCCGCATCAAACCCTGCTTCCAAGGGTGAGGTAAAAGGGCAGAGGCTAGGCAACCGACTGGTTGCTTAGGCGAGTACGGGTACGGGGTAATCGCAGTAGTACACCGTGACACTGACGCGGCTGACTTCCTTGGTGATGGAGCCGACCTTGTAGATGCAGTTGATCTCGGGGAAGAGGTGGATGTCGATGCTGCAGTTGTGCGCCACGTCTACGTAACTGCCCTCGACCTTGGTCTTGTAGGTGCTCTTGGGGCAGCCTGGGCGGGCGTCGTCGTAGGCGTACGGCTGCTTGCACGTGCGCACCAACACAGCGTGGCCACGGTCAACACCCCGGTCTTCGGTGCCCCAGATGCAGTTCAGGCCGCCGAGAATCAGCACGCGAGCCTTGCAGTCCTCAGTGACTTCCGCAGCCACTAGGCCGCCACCCAGGAGTTCCTTCTCGCAGTTGGCAGCGCCGATGGCAATGTCCGCCGGGAGGCGGCACATGTTGGCAGCCACTTCGTGGCCGCGTACATCGCGCTCCACGTGGTAGGTGCCCGTAGTGCAGATGAGGTTGGGTAGAACCTCTGCGTCGGCCTTGCAGTCGCGGCCAATGCCGGCGGCCACGAGGCCCGTGGATACGCCTTGTTCTTTGCACTCGTAGCCGGGTTCGGCCGTTGTGGATGGCACGATGGCCAGCAAGCTTAGGGTCAGCAGGATGCTAATGGTCCGCATCGG
>JBFJXU010000139.1:0-5438 GCA_041622975.1 Thermoplasmatota archaeon | reverse complement strand
GCCGGGCCGAGGCTACGGGGATCCGTACGCTTCGCGCGGCTACTATGACAACTGTCAGTACGGTCTGTCGAGTGGATCATGCGATCTAGACGGCCTTCACCCCAAGACGCGCGTACTTGGTGTCACGATTGGCGACGCGGACCGCGCATACCCATTGGCCGCCCTAGAAGTGGTCGGAGGCTGGACGCAAGAGACCGTGGCCGGCACCAACGTCGTCGTGGTGGGCGACCAGCGCACGGGAGCCCGCGCGTGGGATGCTCAATCCATCACGTTCGAGAAGGATAACGCCACGGGCTTATGGTGGGGTGCGGGCGACTTGTGGGACCTACGCACGGGGCAAAGCCAATCCGGCGAACAACTGGAAGCCATTGATGGCTTCACCATGTTCTGGTTCGCCTGGCACGGGCACCACGACAACGCTACAGCATGGCAGCCACCCGGCGGAGTCCCCGAACACCAAGGAGACCCAGCAGTCGGTGGAGGAAGTTCCGTCGATACCCCGCTCCCAGTCGCCGTCCTAATTGCGGCAATCTTCGTCTCAGTTGCGGCGGCGACGGTGCGCGGCCGTCGCTAAGCCGAGGGCACCCAGTAACGCCGCGGCGGGAATCAGCGGGGCGTCTTGGCTACCGATCCGAACGTCGCCCCACGTGTCATGCACGGGCAGTCGGTACGTGGCGCTGCCTGATGGCCCAGTGGTGATGGTCACCGTTTCAGCCTTACCCGGTGCCATGATGCCGGTGTCCACGCCAAACGCGCGAAGGACAAATTGGTTGTCTGCTTCACCTACGTTGGTGATTTGCACCTCATGGTCGGCATTGGGTTGCAGGACCAAGGTCGGACTCCCGGCGACGTCATTGATGCTGACGGTGCCATCATCGTGGAGGTCGATGAAGAGGTGGGTCTCGTCGCCATGCGCCAGGGCCCCGGGGATGACCACAAGAAAACAGACCATGAACCACTGGAAACGCATGAGCGCGCACTTGGAAACCTGGCTTTCAGGCCACCGGCTTGCGGCCAACGAGGAGCAACTGCCCCATCTCCGTGAGGGAAATGCTCAGGCGACCAAAACTGCCTCGGTCAATGTGAACGAGGCCCATGTCCTCGAGGCCCTTGCCTTCCCGGGTTGTACGCAGGTGATAGGACAACAGGCTCTTCTCCACGCCAGCGCCTTCGGATAATTCCGCCAGGCTCGTCGCGGAGCCCCCCATATCCTGCAGGGCCTGGAGGATGTGGAACTTGGCGTCACTGATGAGTTCCCGGTAACTGAACTTCAGGACCGGCAAAGCAAACGGGCTGTCCGCGTCGATACCAATCGCGGGGATGCCATTGACGAAGGCGGCACTCAAGGCACTGCACGTTTGCATCTTGTCGCCGCTGGACACGTTCAGGATGATGTCCGTGTATGCAATGGAGTCCGCGTGAATGGCTGAAACGCGCTGGAGCGTGTCCATGAGCAAGTCGTCATTGTTGAGTTCCTCAAGGTCCACTTGGATCCGCAGAGGCTCCAGTTTGGCTTGGACGTCGCGAGCTTGTTGCTCATACTGCGGGGGAAACAGCAGGATAATGCGACGAACCGGGTAGTCGCGGACGCCGACCATGACAGGGTCAATGTCATCGCCGACTGTGGCAATCATGAGCACTTTGCCCATGGAGTCCTTGGCAACCCGCACAGGCTTGACATCACCGCCCGAGGGTTGAAGGTTGCCTTCAACACGTGGACAAACATAGGTTAAGGAGGCCGCTTGTGCACCACATCATGGCAAAGCCATTCCTTTTGATGCTGGCACTGGGCGCAACCGCCCTAGCCGGCTGTACCGCCCCGGGCGGCACTGCCGACTTCACACAGTTCCACACCGTGTACGACGACCAACCATTCACTGGAGGCCAAGCAACGCCATTCCACGAATGGCTCGTCCAGGGTGACGAACTTCTGTTCCTGCATTGGAACAACGAAGACCCGGCCCAAGCGGATGGTCTGCTCTTCACCGGGGATGGATTCCGCGGCATGGGATGCATTGGCGCCGGCGGCGTCAGCCAACAACAAATCGACGCTGGCTTCGTACACTTCCACAAGGAATCCAGCCCCGACTGGGCTAGTGGCCACCACACCACGTCCGACCCCACCACAGTGGGCTGGTGGCTCCGCCACATCCAGGCCGACCCCGCCGCCGACCCCATGGGTGTCGGGGCCAGCGCCGTCGGCGACGTGTATCCACTCATGCCGTCGTACGAGACCGCCCCCGCATGCAGCGACGCGGCCACCCTGTACAGCGATCAACCATACAGCGGCGGCCAAGACACCCCGTTCCACACGTGGCTCGTTGAGGGCGACACCCTGAAGTTCCTCCACTGGAACAACGCGGATCCCACCAAGGCCACCGGCTTGTTCTTCGTGGGCGACGGCTTCCGCGGCGCCGGCTGCATCGGCCCCGGCGGCATCAGCCAATCCCAGATTGACGAAGGATACCATCACTTCCACAAGTCTGTCAGCCCCACCTGGGGCGAAGGCCACCACACCAATGACGACCCCACGACCCAAGGGTGGTGGCTGCGCCACATCCAAGTGGACCCTAACGCGGACCCCATGGGCATTGGTGCTAGCCAGCCCGGTGAGGTGTACAGCCTCATGCCGTCGTTCGAGAATGCCCCCGACTGCGTAGGTCTTGCCCTATGAAGTCCGCCATCCTATTGGCGGCTGTCGCTAGCATCATCCTGTCTGGATGCAGCAGCCCCGAGATTGGGAGCGACCAGGACGCCCCCCACGTAGCCGTGAGTGCCGACTACAACAGCAGCGGCGGCAATGCGTTCCTGCCAAAGTCAGTCTCAGTTCCGTCGGGCGCGACCGTTACTTGGACAATGGACAACGGCGAACCACATACAGTGGATTTCGCAGAGCCGCAGGGCCAAGCGGTGAACGGCATCTCCCAGACGTTTAGTGGCAACTTGGACCCCGGCGAGGCCTACGAGGTAACGTTCTCGACCCCCGGCGTCTACGATTACTACTGCCTATACCACTCCAGCGTGCAAAACGGGGAAAGGGTAGGCATGGTCGGCACCGTCACCGTCCAATAGACGGCACCGACCATCCTCTTCCATCTCAATCAGCGCTTACGTGACTGATGGTTGAAGGGGCAACCTATTCGGTCGCAGGGCGGTTGCCTTCTAGGTCCTCGAAGTATTGGGCGAGGGCCTGGGCGACAACTTCACTGAACGTGCGACTGCTGGTCAGTTTCAAGTAGTGGAGCTTCAAGAGTTGTCGAACGGGTAGCTTGACCTTCACTTCCTTGAGTTCAGTCATGTCCGGCTTCTTGATCCCCATCAGTTGTTCCGTGTTCATCATTTTGTTCTCCTCCTGGGCGTCTGACCGGACAGGCACAAGTCCCATCCGGGTACAAGTCCAGAAGTGCCCACTTCGACCTACAAGACCGGAACCCAAAAGCATCATATAGTGGTATTTTGGGGCCTCATCCCACGGCCATTCACCCCCCACATTCCCCCTGTGGGCGGAGTCCCTCCACAGGCCCCAAGGACGCCTGGCCCTTTGACGGCCAAGCGGGCCATCTCCCCCGCCCCCTGGACCCGGCTTTCAAGTACCACCGACGACCGAGCAGGAGTCAAGGCATTGGAGGCTATTATGGAAGGACCAGAGATGGACGACCTACGCGTCGTCAAGTTTCACATCCCGCTCGGCTTGCACCTACGACTTCACCAACACCGTCTGCTGACCCACCAATCAATCAGCGACACGGTAGAGGAAGCGCTGGACAAATACTTGGAGAAAGGCCTCGACCAAATCTGACCGGCATGTCCCCCCTTGACCCCTCTATCCACCATCTTTGAGTCCCCGTGGGAACTGCAGCCACCCGGCGTGGTTCGTTCCGCGAAGGCAGGCCGCGTGCACCCGCGACCCATCCCCATTTATTGGCCCAACTGCATAAGTTCCCCGAGCCAAAAGTCCCCTTCATCCCTTGTCCCCTGGGGGGCTCCGCCCCTTGAGTGCCCCTTCTTCCCCGACGGGGTCCAAGGTCTATCCATGCAGGACACTCGTGTCGGCCGTCGCATTGACCCCGGCCCTGACCTTGACTATGTGATCGCGTTCCAACAACTGGCTCGCGTGAACCTGTGCCTGCGCAAGCATACCCCCGACGGCCCCACGCTGCTACGCAAGGCACTCCTGGAGTCAGCCCTTGGAGACCATGCCCGCGCAGCAGCCAGCGCCCAGGACGCATTGGATCACTCACCAGGCCTCACGGAGGCATCCTACGTGCGCGCAGAGGCATTGCTGTGCCACGCCCTGACCCTGCACGGCCTGCTGACTCCCGGACCCGGCTGCTTGCTCCGACTCGACAACAGCGCGGAGGAAGTCATGCGCGAAGCACGTGCCGCATTCCGGGCCCTAGTCGCCAACGGCCGCGAAGACCCGGATGCCTTGGCCAGAGTCCACCTCATCGACGCCCTTGCAGGATGCAAGAATAATACAGAGCGCCGTGAGATTCTGACCCAGCACGAAGCCTGGTAGCGACCAGAGGACACCGAGAACGTCGCTACGCTCCCGCGACAAAGCACCGCGCCAGTCGCCGGCCCTACGGGCCCGCTCCCGCCGTCGAGAACGTCGCTACGCTCCTTATCTCGACGCCAGCGGCAGGATTTGAACCTGCAAGTCCGTGAGGACGGCGGATTTCGAATCCGCTGCAATGCCGGGTTATGCGACGCTGGCAGATGATGGCGTGGCCACGGCGGGCGCCCGGCGGCGACCGCAGACCATGAGCCTGGGGTCGCGCTCAAATGGCCCCCATATTTGGCCACTTCGTGCAAGTCCACGTCATCTTCCGGCCCCCACGGCGGGACCCAGCAACGATTGAACTCCCCGAGGGCTCCACCGTGGCCGACCTCTGCCGGGCGGTAGGCGAGTCCACGGAAGTGGTGCTTGCCATCGTTAAGGGGTCAGTGGTCCCCGAGGATAAAGTGCTGGAAGAAGGCGAAGTAACGTTGATGTCTGCGGCGAGCGGCGGCTAAGGACTAGGCAGCGCCCAGTTCGGCCAGGGCCACTTGCATTTCTTCCTCGTTGAGCGCACGCCCGTGGAACTCGGCTTTGTCCTCCATGAAGGACACGCCCTTACCCTTGACCGTCTCGAATACGATGCACACAGGCACTTGATTACCATCCTGGAATGCGTCCGCTGCGGCGAACGCGGCGCGCACGGAATCAAGGTCATGGCCATCAGCCTCAATTACGTGGAACCCGAAGGCGCGGAATTTGTCACCCACCGGCTCGATGCCCTTGACGTCAGCGCAATGGCCGTCAATCTGAATCTTGTTCCAATCAACGATGGCGACTAGGTTACCGAGGCTGCGGTGGGCACTGGTCATGGCAGACTCCCACACGTTTCCCTCCTGAAGTTCGCCGTCGCCCAAACAGACGAAGACCTTGCCGCCGT
>JBFJXU010000138.1:0-5505 GCA_041622975.1 Thermoplasmatota archaeon | reverse complement strand
TGATCGCCGTGTTCGGCGGGCGTCGGGGCTACTGACTGGAAGCCATCGCCGGCGTAAACCACTCCTCCGTCTGGCCATGTGGTGCCGCCGTCAAATGACCGTGCGAACCACACATCGAACGCCGTAAACCCGAGCACGGGCACTGGCCCGTCCGGTGGATTAGCCCCTGTCGCCCCCATGCCCATCAACATGAGTGTTCCGTCCTCGAGCCACACTGCCATCGGGTCGGCCCACATGTTGTATCGTTTGGCCGCGTGTTCCATCGGCAGCACATCCCATAGTCGATTTGTTTCCCAGGACGCACCTCGGTCGGTCGTGCGGTGAAGAAACATATCCATGGGGTGCCCGAAGGATGGGTCATCACGGAACTGCGACGACACGACGATGGCTCGGTCCGGGTCCACTGGATCCAAGGCTGCGGTCGGCTCGAAGGCGCGGCGAGGCGACAAGTCAACTGCGCGCTCGCATGGGTTTGCGCACAAAGGCATACTGGCGCCAGGTCCGACTGTTTTCGGGGGCCCATCCACGCACCCTGCGAGGCTCGGCGCTATCAGGGCGACGGCAATCCAGTCTATGGCGCGCATCGGGCGGTAACAAACGACGCGCCAGAAGTTTGTTTCGGCGTCGCATTCACCCCAGATTTACGGCCTTGGCCAACTTGTGTGCCTTGGCGCCCGCGTTGAATTCCATCGTAATTTGGCCGTAAGTAATCAAAAGGAGGCTACCGCGGACCTCCGCAGACAATTCCGCCGAGGGCACGGCTTTCTTCACGGCGCCACGGAACACCACCTGGTCCGCTTGGATGTCCGCGATGGCCTTGGCGCCCGTGCCCTTCACGATGCCGACCAATTCAGGCATGGTTGTTCATCTCCACGATGGCATCAAAGCGAGGCCGTGTTTGGACGTTTTTGGTGCGCTAGGCAAGTGGTCGAAAGATGCGTCGGCAGCCCTATGCCTCGTGCCGCTTGGCCTAACTCGTGAAGTTCTCATTACGCCAACCGATTTCCGATGCAGAAGCCACGTGGGCTCGCCTCGCGGACTTCGGTAACATCGCACAATGGAACTCGGGTATCCTGGCCAGCCGCATCGTCAGCGACGTTGAAGGCGACGTGGGCATGGAGCGCCAATGTGACCTCAAGGGCTCCAAGTACGTGCGCGAGCGAGTGACGCATTGGGACCCGAAGGCCCGGCGCCTGGGACTGGAGTTTACGCACTTCCCGTTGCCCGTGGACATCACGGCCACATTCACCGTGAACGAAGACCACGTCCACATGGACTACTGGTACCGGGGGCGTGGAGCATTCCGGGCCCTGGATTTTCCCCTCAAGCCTGTCTTCAAGGCCGCTGTTAAGGGATTGCTGAAGGACCTCGCCACGCGGTGACGGAAAGGCCCTACGCGGCGCGTCCCTGCCATTTGCGCCAAGCCGCGGAGCCGGCCAACGCGATGGGCCCGACGATGAGCCCTGCCCAGGCGACGAGGGCTGCCAGTGCCCACAACAGGGTACTCCCCCAGCGCGGTTCACCCCGGACGCTGCGCGAAGCACCGTAGCCCACGGCGAGCGCCATTCCCGCAAAAAGCGCAGGAACTAGGAGGGCCGTGGAGGGACCGGCGTGCGCCGCGGCGATGGTCGCCAACAAGGCCGTGGTGAAGCCTGTCCCGGCAATGGCTCCGGCGCCCAGTAGGCCGATACTCTGGGGTCCCGCGACTTGCCGCCGCCGGGCGTACACTGCGGCTGCGGTCACACCGATGCCCTCGCCCACAATGGCCAACGGCCACGCCACACCACTCCATTGCTGGATTGCTACCCGCTCAACGGGGACCGTAATCCATTCCCAAGGTGTAAACGACTCCCTGCCCCCGATGGCGAGAGCGTAATCTGCTTGACCCTCGACGACCACGTAATATGTGCCGGTAGTCGGCGCCTGACCGCGCCACTCCGCCGTGGCCCTCATCGCCAGGGGCGTAAACGGTTCGATGGACAATACATCCTGCGCCTCCGCTCGTATGCCTCCCATGCCTGGTGGGGTGCCATTAGGTCCATGTCCTTCTAGGCCCGGCCCAAGAATCCATAGTGCTGGGCGTCCCTCCTCGTTGGCGGGCAGGCTCAGGCTTGACACAATTGTCTCGCCTTCCTGCATGTGCAGTCGAAACCAGTGCTGCCCTCCCGCCAGCGTGTCGTAGAATACCCAAGATTTCGTTGGATTTTCAACTTGGAACGCGGTCCCGGGTGACGTACCCGCTTCATTGAATGTGGGCACATGCGCGGCTGCAATGGGGATGAACAGCAGAGCCGCGGCGATGCGTAGGCGCATATGGGAAATCGAGCGAGCTGAGTGTTAATGGTTTGGAGGTGGCCCGTCGAGGCCTAGTTTCCGAGCGCGGCCGCCAAGCCCTCCGGGTCCGCCACGCTGACCCAGAGAATGGAGTGGTCGTGGAATCCCGCAACCCGGGGGATGCGTTCCTTGAACTCGATGCTCAAGCCCCGCTTATGGTTGGTGCCGAAGGTGATGCTGTCATCCGTGAAGCTGAGACGCAGGCCAACCGCCGTGTACCAGCGATGGGGGCCCGTTACCTCCGCGCCTTTCACGTTGGCTAGTGGCGTGCGGACCTTGAATCTGCCATACGTGGCAATCAATTCCGAGCCTGTAACCGTCACGCCGTCCGACTTGCGGACACCCAGGGCAGCAAAGAGGGGCTTCCACCGGTGATCGAATTGGTATGAAAAGTGGCGGCTCACGAAGATGCCTCTTCCGCTGCCTTCCGGATGTCCTCAAGGTCTGCTTGCAACGCTTTCCGCATGGCACCTTTGGCCATCCAACCTGTCAGGAACCACATGATCTTGGCACCCCTGGTTTGTGGAATGCCCTTGAAGGACATGGTGAGGCGAGACCCGCCGTACATTGCCTCAATGGACAGACGCGTGGAGTAAATGGAACCATGACTCTCCGCCCGCGTCACGTAGAACTCCGGCTCTTTGGCCTCGGTAATCCACATGACTTCAGTCGCCTCTTTACCAAACATGGTGCGTGTCTCACGCCACTTGAGTCCCTTGATGGACGGCCCCGTCGCCTGCTCCAGGACCTCGATGGAATCAATCGCTCGAATGAAGCCGCCCGAGTTCTCGATGTCCGAAACCACGGACCAAACCTGCTCCGGGTTGGCATCGATGTCAATGGCGAGGCTCACGTGCACGCTACAGCAACTGGACTGCGCATGATAAGCGGTCCGAGGCCAGACTTACGTTACATGGCTGAATGATTCGCCAACGTGTCTGTTCTCGCTGTAGCCGCCGGGCTGGAGGCTCAGCCGAATGAGAGAATCGCCGCTTGCGTGGTGGCTTTCGAGAACTAGCCCGCCGATGCCTGCCGCTGCCGCTGCGGGTAGATCCGCCCGAACGACGTATGACCCGGCTCGACCTCTTCCACGCTGGCTTCGATGCTCACGCCATCGCCGGCGTCACTGAGGGTAGGATCCTCCGGGGCGTCATCATCCCAACGAACGGCGATCTGGGCCCCTTCGACTGGGTAGCCCGCCTCATTGGCGACCTCTACACGCAGAGCGTCTAATGGGCCTTCTACGGCCATGCTGTGCGGGTACACGCGCAGCACGCTCCACATGTGGTCGTCCGCATTGATGTGACAGTGGTACAACCAATCCCCTGCGTAGGCGCCGCTCAAGCCGGCTTCCACGTTGAAGGAATGAGTTTCCCTGACGCCGGGTAGAAGGGCGGCCGCATCAATGAATTGGCCCGTTTCGGGATCTTCCCAAGTGTGCCCGTGCAAGTGGAAGGTGTGGCCAAACATGTCACCGCGTATGACATCAAACTCGAGCAATTCTCCTGCGTATGCCTCCAATAGGGGGAGGCCGTCGGCCAATGCGCTCCAGTAGTCAAATGGGATGGTGTAGGATCGGTCTCCCTGCTGGACCGGCTGCCCTCCGGGGCGCGTGTCCAGGTGTGCCCCCGATGCTCGCCCGTCCGCGGCGGTTACCGTAATTGTGCCATGGCTTGGGGGCGGGCGTTCGTCGAGCGTAGGCAAGCCGTCCAGCCCACTGCGCCACGCCTCATACGTGGAGTTGAGTTGTGCATGCCACGTGTATTCGCCTGCGCTGGCCTCGAGAACCGTAATGCCTCGTGACAATCCGTCTCCTACGAGCACGGCGTCGACCTGGATGCCATCTGGGTCGGTGAGCCAAACATCCCAGAATCGGTCCCAGTGGCCAATGGCTGCGATGATTAGGTCAAATCGGTCTCCCTCCGTAATTGTGGGAGACAATCCAACGCCTCCGTTGATGCCGGTGTCTAGGACGTGAAGGTCTAGGAGATGGTCCGGTGTGTCTCCCTTCTCGAGGACACGGAATGCGCCCCATAATCCACGCAGGGCCGCCTCTGTGCCAAGCAGGGGTCCGTGCTCAGCATCGCGGTTGAATGTGTGGCTATGGTCGTGGTAATGCCAGTAGCCCGGGAAACTGGTGTTAAACTGGTACTCAAGGCGTTCGTCTGGGCCGACGGATGAGTCGCAAACCTGTGTCTCAGTCGGTTGTGCCACGCCATCCGAGCAGGCATCCTGCGCGACGCCGTGGCGGTGCAACGTGTACCGGGCCGAACCGAGTCGGTCTCGTAGGTCGCCATCGATTTCCATGGCCTCGAGGCCTGCACTTACGTTGTTCGTGAGCGCAACCGTGACCGAATCTCCTTCTTCAAAAACCCACGTTGGACCCGGGATCTGACCGTTGTATGCGAGGCATACGTTGTCGTCCTGGCCGTTGTCATAGCCTGGTGGGCAGGGAATGGCGTCGATGGACACTTCGATGACTGCGTGCTGTTCCGGTGAGGCGGCCGTGCCGCCGTTGGACGCGGGTGTCGTTTCCAGGCACCCGGCGGCCGTGAACAAAATCGCAATCGCGGACGCACACCAAATATAATGTAACTTATTAGAACGCATGGGGGCTCGTTGAGCCTCCCAAAATGCGTACAACACTATAATCGTGGTGGGTGAGGTGCCCTTCGGTCTAGTCGGCCATGCGGCGGGCCTACGTCACAATCTCCCGCAGCAGCCCGTCTTGAGCCGCCATCTTGACCTCACGCGCCACGCGCCTCCCTGTACTCATCTGAGTCCGCCAGAGTGCGTTGCCATAGGGGTGGCCCATGCCGACGTGGACGTTGGTGCCGCCGCCGATGCGGGGAGCGACGTCGTAGATGAAGAAGTTCATGTCCTTGTCCACGCAGGTCTGGAGGCAGAAGGGCCCGATGATGCCGGGCGCGTAGTGCTCCTCAGCGGCCTTCACCCATTGTTCGCCGAGTTTGAACACCTTGCCAAGCAGGGACTCGCGGACGGTGGCGGTGTTGTGGCCGACGACGGTCATCTCAGGGATCATTTGGTGGTCGGGGAGCGTCATCTGCTGGGGGGCGGGGATGCGCACGTGGCCGTCAAGGGATGACTCGAAGCGCCAGTCGATGCCAAGGAGTTCCAGGGGCTCTTCGCCGTTGGCCTTGTTGACGGGGC
>JBFJXU010000137.1:0-5563 GCA_041622975.1 Thermoplasmatota archaeon | reverse complement strand
GCTTACGGCACCCGCGATGCTACAATCGCCCAGGGCTCGGACCCGTCCATCTGGGGTAACTCCTGGGACGGCAAGTTCGACAACGACTGCCCCATCAGTGACGTGGAGGCCTAAGCATGAAGGTCATCGCTTCCCTCGTCACGTTCGCCCTCCTGGCCGTAGCTGCTCCTGTGAGTGCGCTGCACGCCGAGGATCACCTTGATCCCCGCCCTGAATTCCACGTGCTCACCTTCGTGCGCCAAGCGGACGTGTTTGTTGAGTACGCTGCTGGCTGGTACGACCCTCAGGGCACCACGGAATCCAGCAACGATTGCTTTGCTGACCGGTTCTACCGTGAACACACGTCGTTTGAGTACTACGACCAGGGCCGCGTCTACGTGGATGCTGGCATCTGGGGCACCGGTACCCTGGCCACGGGCCTGCCCGTCACCAGCGACCCCCAACTGGTTGGCGAAGAATACTGCTTGGCCGTCCTTGCAGATGACACCAAGCCGCCCCAAGAAATCGGTGTGACCGACACGGACTACGACATCGGCTTCAAGGCTGACGTCGTGGGCATCACCTCCGGTTACTCCACGGTCGAGCGCTGGATCTACGATTCCTCCGCTGACCGCCAGGCCGACTTCTGGTGGAAGGTCTTCGCTTGCCCCATTGACGCCGTAACCATCGAAGCCCGCGGCACCAGCAGCCCCGTGTTTAGCACGTGGGACACGTGGGGCCTGATTGCGTCCCCGTACACGCAGCAGCCCATCCAGATGGGCTTCAAGGCCCACGCCGACGCCACGGACTGCGCTGCTCGCGACGTGAGCAGCATGCTGCGTCCCTTCGCTGCGGCCGACCGCATGGGTACCACGATCGAACTGCTGGACCTTGCCGACGTTGGTGCCAACATGGCCGGCGGCGAGAGTTACGTGCTCATCAGCTGCATGAGTGTCCCCGCCACGTGGGCCACGACCATCGAAGAGGCGACCTTCGTCTCCCACGACTGGTTCACCGTGGCCGGTCAAGACGGCGGCGTCGTCGACGCCGACGCTGTCCAATGGGGCCTCAACCCGGACCACATCTATGGCCAGCAGTCCAACAACGGCTGCCCCATCACTGGAGACGAATGGGTCTCTGATGTGTTCCTCGGTTAGTTGAGTCGCGCCGACAGCCAGCCAAGTTTAGTTGGCTTTCTCTCTTCCTTTTCCCCTTCCAATCCTGTTGAATCGGCGCCTTATGGCTGCAGACGCCTGCGGTGTGCGCCTCAAAACTCAAGTAGTGTGGTGGATGTGGTCCGCTGACATGTGGGTGGTACGCCTTCAGCGTAGGCGTCGCCCCATGGTGGAGACTACGACATGAAGACAACACTGGCGCTGGTCGCCGCACTGTCGCTCGCTATCCCCCTGGTAGCGGCTGACCCCGGCGATCAAGCTCCCTCAGAATGCTTGAACAACGAATGTATGCACTCCTTCAACGATGTGTCCGTCACGGGCCTGAAGTGGGAGGGCTACACCGGCTGGTTCCACCCCGAATATGAAGCGGGTTCCCAGCCCACTTCCAACGCCCGCAGCGGTTGCACTGGCCTCCTCGGCCTCAACCTCCGCTTCGGCGGCGACGGCTTGAGCCGCCTGTTCGCCTACCACCCCCAAACGGTCGTTGAAGGCGACAACAGTGACATCCCCACCTCCGTGGAGGACCCCAACGTCAACTTCTACTTCGACGACGATGGCAACCTGCAGCGCGCTGGCTGCGTCCCCGCCACTGCCCCTGAAGACACTGGCTACGGTATCGGCCTTCACCCCGATGGCGTTGTCACCTGGGGTCTGACCGTGGACCACTCCACCAGCACGCCTGACACCACTGCCACCGCCTCCCGCGCCTGGCAGCACTTTGCCTGTGACCCCGACGCCATCGACGCTGGCCACGTGCCCAGCGGCTACGGTAGCCCCGTCATCGGCGAGATGTTCTACACGTCCATCGACGTGGACGGCAGCAAGTGCGAGTACACTGGCGACTTCTTCGACCTGCTCGGTAACACGGGCTCCACGTCCTTCGACAGCCTCCTCTCCAACCAGTTCACGCCCGACGAGGGCGCCGGCTCCTGGAGTGGTCTCATGGTGACGTGCGTCACCGTGACCATGCACATCGATGGCGACCCCCTCAACACGTTCGATGTTGTGGCCCACGACTGGTACTGGCTGGCTGGCGTCAACGACGACAGTTCCCGCCGCGACCAAGCCATCGCCATTGGTTCCGACCCCAGCAACTGGGGTAACGAATGGGACCTCAAGTACGACAACGGCTGCCCGAGTGGACTTGCCGACGCTGCGGGGTGGATCTAAATGAAGGCCATCGCCGCTCTTAGCGCTGCAGCCCTCGTGGCCGTCATGATGGTCAGCCCCGTTATGGCCGACCACCGCGACGTGCACCCCGCTAACCCCGAGCAACTCGAGACCCGATCCTGGGTCCAACAACTCAGTGTTGACCTCCGCTACAAGGCCGGCTGGTACGAAGCCGACCCCAGCGCTGACGAGGAAGACAACCGTGACTGCTTCTCCGACCGCCACACCCGCCAAGGGTTCGGCGATGGCGAAGTCCACTACTTCCAGTCTGGTCGCATGTACCACGACCTCGGTATCTGGGGCGTTGAAACGCTCCCCACCGGAACCCCTGAAACCCAGGACCCCGGCGTCGCGGAAGGCGGCGACTGCTTGCCGTTCTACCAGACCGGCGAGCGCCCTGCCCAAGTCATCGGTACGACTGACACCACCATGACCACCACCTGGTTCGTGGACCTTGCCAGCAGCACCTACAGTTTCTCCAGCGACGAGCACTGGGTGTACAACACCGACAAGAAGGACAAGCTCCGCTGGAACCTGCTTGTCTGCGAGCCCAGCGATGACGTCATCACGTTCAACGCTGGTACCTACGGCAACCTCGTCTACGGGGCCCTCAGCAAGTCGGTCAGCATCGTCGGCGACAACGCCGGCGGCGACTGCACCGTCCTTGACTACACCAGCCTCGTTCGCCCCTCCGCAAGCGGTGCCACCGTGAGCACCACGGTCGACCTCGTTGACATGAACGATGTCGTCGCCGCTGCCGGCGCCGGTGAGAGTGCCTTCGTCGTCAGCTGCCTGACCTTCCCCGTCAAGTGGAAGGGCGTGGACGCTGACAACGCCGTCTTCACCGCCCACGACTGGTTCACGCTCGTGTCCAACACGGGCGGCGTGCCGGACCAAGGCGCCATTGCTTGGGCCAGCCAGCCCCGCCACCTCTGGACCCTCCAGGGTGACAACGGCTGCCCCGATGGCACCCCCTGGGCCGCTGAGGTCAGCGACTACGACGAACTGTTCATCTAATCGGTGAACACGACCTTTTCCCCTTCTCCTCTCCTTTTGATGCTGCCCGGCGCCTGCCGGGTGGCCAACCAAAGCTCCACAATCTACTAGTAGGCGCAGCTTCCCCTTTGCCCTGCTGTGGTGGGTCTATTGCGACTCTTTGGAGTCGGTCCCACGCAGTGGAGCAAATCGACATGCGATGGAATGCAACCTTACTCTTGCTTGCCTCGGTGGCCCTCGTGGCCCCGGGTGCAATGGCCACCGGTGAACACCGTGACGGAGAATGCGACGACCCCACGGGCTGTTTCTATCCGCGAACGTGGGCCGCCTACAATACTGGATGGACCGCCACCGCTGGGTGGTTCCATCCGGATACGGACACGAGCCGTCCCCCCACGTCCAACACGGTCACGCGGGAATGCTACCTTGTCCCCCTGTTTGGCCTAACCGTGGGTGAGCCAGGCAGTTACTTTAGCAACTTCGCCAACCGGATGCACTACTACTACCCCACGACGAACCAGCCTTATGGCACGTCCGTGGACGACCCGGGCCTCAACATCGTTGACGGCGACGGTAACGTCCGTGACGAACCCGCAGACTGCTACCCAACCACTAGCGAATCTCACCAGGATTACGTCATTGGCGCACACGAAAACTCTGCCGTACGGTATGGCATGCAAGTTTGGCCGTTCTCTTTCTCTCGTAGTGACTATACAATTACGTCCCCCGAGGCGTTTCATTTCTGGTCGTGCGCTGTGGATGACGTGGACTTCATCCAGTCTACCGTGATTAACCAGCCTTTGTTCTCCACCGCCCTGAGTGCAAGGCCCAACCATGGTTGCGAGTACCAAGGCGACTACGTCCACCTGATGGATGGCGAGGGCATGCGTGGATTCGATCTCGTTTCGATTGACGACATTGCTCCGGATGGCGGAGACGCCACCTGGAGCGGCCTCATGGTCTCCTGCATCGAAGTCAACATGGTGCACGGTGAAACAAGCCAGGATGACTTCCTGGCCATCGGGCACGACTGGTGGTTCCTCGCTGGCACACAAGGCACAAGCGATCCTGCCTTCGGCCAAACCTTGTCCGTGGGCACCGACCCCAACAACTGGCTCAACCAGATTGAAACCCAGTACGACAACGGATGTCCCTTCACACCTCCCGCGGAGGGCAGTGCATGAAGGCCTTCGCCGTGACGGTCATGCTGGTTGCCGCGTCGATGTTCTCCATGTCCGTGCAAGCGGACCACCGAACCGTCCACGACGCGGATCCCGACCAAATGGATGTCACTGCCATCGTCGCCCAATATTCGGGCCGCTTTGAGTACCGTGCCGGCTGGTACGACGCCGACGAAACCAAGGGCGAAGAAGACGCCAACGACTGCTTCGCAGACCGCCGCAGCCAATTCTCCTACACCCGCGATACCACGGGCAACGACATCTACATCGACCTCGGGGCCTACTCCACGGAGCAATACCCCACTGGCCTCCCCGCGACCGATGATCCTCTCAGCGACACGCCCGTTGGCCAAGACTGCGCGCCTGAAGCGGTTGCAGAAAAGATGCCCGAGCAAGAAATCGGCATGTCCGACACGACGGCCCACCACGCCTGGTTCCTCACGGACGTCTACACTGACACGAACGGCTTCACCAGCGACTCGTACTGGCTCGTTGACTCTACCCGGGATTACACGATGACCGTGTTTGCCTGCCCCGCTGACGACGACAACGTAGACTTCCAGGAGAACGGCGGCACGATTTTCGCGGATGCTACTGGTATGGCTGGCAGCAGCAGTGCCATCATCTTCAACGATGGCCACGACTGCCGCGGCTACGACGGCACCGACTTCATGCGGCTCTGGAACGGCAACCGCGACGTCGAAATGGGCGTGCGCGACATTGACCTCTACGACATCATGGACCTGCACGGCCGCGACCAGAGTGTACTCGTCGTCACGTGCATCTCCCTTCCCGTTCAGTGGAAGGGTGTCCCGGAGGACAGTGCCCGATTCACGTCCCACGACTGGTTCCACCTCATTGCTGCCCCCGGCGGCAACGTTGACACGGAGGCCCTCGAGTGGTCTGCACAGCCCCACCACGGTAGTTCGGCCCGCGGCGACAACGGTTGCCCCGGTTCTTACGCTGGTGAGGGTGTTCCTGCCGGCCCCCCCGTGAACTGGGCCACCGAAGTCAGTGACTACTGTCAGTTCTACGCCGACGACCCCGCCGCCGAGCCCGGCT
>JBFJXU010000136.1:0-5594 GCA_041622975.1 Thermoplasmatota archaeon | reverse complement strand
TGTGGTGGAAGTATTGCGCGGGAACGAGCACGGTGCCACCGACAATGCTAGGCATTTCGTCGGCGCGCACGTAGATGGCACTCGCCGTGCGGGCCGGAATGATGGCGGTTCCGTTGGCAATGCCGCTCAGGGATTCTGAACCGATGCGCAAGAAGTAGTCCGTGGCGGGCGCGAGGTCCGTCAGCAGCACTCGATGATGCGAGGCTACGGCGCCCGTGGCGTTGCGACCAAGGGAGGCGGTCTTGCCGTATTCGACCACGCTTGTACCGGGGTACGGTGTCGTCCAAGTGACGAGCAAGCGGTCGGGGGCCACGCCGGCCACGTGGACATTCTCAATGGCGAGCGGCGCCGAGACAATGGGCAGATCAATGGCGAGCGTCGCCTCGTTGCCAGCGGCGTCAATGGCGGTAGCGACCACCGGCCAGGGCCCGTCGGCTCTGCCAGCCACCGGCAGTTCACACACCCAAGCGTCGGGCTGTTGGGCGGTGGCCGCCGGCGCACATGGCCTACCTTCTAGAGACAGCATGCCCGCTGCGGCATCCACGTGACTGATTGTGACCTGGGCAATGGCGCCAGGACGTCCAGCCTCGCGAGTCACACCATCGGGGGTAACGAAACCAATGTCAAGCACCCCGAGGCGGGGAGCCAGGTCGTCAGCAATGATTGTGCTCGTCGCCTCGCGGGCGTTGCCCGCTAGGTCTTCGATGCGGATGGTTGCCGGAACTGGTACTTCCTGACCTACAACGCTCGGCACCGTGACTTCAAACGCTAGACCATCCAACGGGAAGGCCATACCATTGAAGAACGCCTGACCTCCGGCGATGCCCGTATCATCCGAAGCGGCTACTTGGAATGCGATGGGCATCCCGGGCCGCGCGCTGGCGGGTTCTGCGGTGATGCTTTCGATGGTCGGACGAACGAAGTCAACCACGTGTGATGTGGCGCCCGAGGCGGTAATGCAATGGAGCCGTAGGTCCTCGCACGGGTCCTCTTGGTTGCCCAAGTGGTCCGTGCCGCTGGCAACGAGGCGAATGGTCTGGCCGCTGGTTACACGTTCGGGCACGAACGGTGTTACAGCATCGTAGATTCCAATGAGGTGCGGCGCATTTGTGACGCGGTAGAGTCGCACATGCTTCGTGCCCACGCCATCGTCTTGGGACACCCAGGCAGCCGCAAGGTCGGTGGCGCCAATGCGCCGGTCAAGGCCGACGTATGCAGGCAAATCAATAGTTGTGCGCGGCGGCGTACTATCCAATTTTAGGTGGTCGATGGCCGTGGTCGTGCGGCCAGCATGGTCGACGACGGTGACATGGAGCACGTAGTCGCCGTCAGGGCAGGGCTGGCCGTTGCACAGGCCCGTAATGGCAAACGCGTGTTCTCCTGCGGTTAGGTAGTCATCAACCACGGCCTGCGTGACTGGTCCAACGAGGCGAATGGTGACGTTGCCCCCGGGCTGGCCATTTCCGTTGTAGCCAGTCGGGTGTTGCAGATCGCGTGCCAGGGAAATGGTGGCCGTGGCCGTTTGCCCGAGCGCGGGACTAATGGCGTCGCGGCTGAGACCAAGGCTCAGTTGGGGCCGGTTGTCGATGTCGATGTCGATGACGTCGCTTTCGACGTTGTAGGTCTGTACGCTGGCGCGACCGGGAGCCTCGGCGTTCATGACCACCGCCGCAAGGAGGTCTGCCTTGTGGTCGTATGCAGGACCCGGCCCAGCCAACGTATCCCAGGTGAAACGGTACAGGTTGGATTGGCTGCTGATGCGCTCGCCTTGGCCAATGACCTCGTTGTCCACCAGGAAATCAACGCGATCTATGGCGCTCGTCAACGCGCTGTCCGTAAGCGTGACTCGAGCAAACAGGTGAACCGTATCGCGCACCGTGGAAACTTCGAGTTGGCCGTCCATGTCGGCAGCGGCCCAGACGTCGATAGTACCCAGTCGGTCAGATGCCGTGGCCCAGGCACTGTCGGGCCGGCCGTCATCTACGCCAAGTACGTGCGCGATGCCGGTTTGCCCCGCACCCGCGCTGCTGGCAGGAATGGGGCGCAGGTTGCGCGTGTTGCGCTCGTAGGAAATGACTTGCTCCCAGTTCCAGCCGTTGTCGTTGCTGGTTCGGGATGATGCAACGGCGGCCTTGTAATCAACGCCGAGCGCGTACACGTCGCCGCCCTGTTGGTCCACCAAGTAGGCTGCCAGGATGGGCTCCTTGGGCATTCCCACTTCAGTTGGCTCCGCGAACGTGGACATGGTCGGCCCAAGTGCCGCGTGGGGCGCGCCGTCAGCAGCAAATTTGGTCAGGTATTCTAGGTCGATTTCCGCGAGCCCTTGGCCCAGGCCTGCGTTGTAATTGTCGCGGCCGCCTGCATCCAGGAGCAGCGCGCGACTGGCGCGGATATCCTCCAAGAAGATCTGGTAAGTGGTCTTGACTTGCGGCTCGTAACTGTGGAATGGTAGGCAGTAGGCGGTCTGCACTGCGTTTCCGTTGCCATCACAATGGGTGAGATGGGCAAAGGTCCGACTCGCCGTGGTCGCGTACGCCTGGCCACGGTCTTTGGCCTCGTAGAAGTCGTTGCCGCCGTAATCGGCGAGGATACCCGTTCCGTGGACGCCGACCCCTTGCACGAAGGAGTCGCCGGAGTAGCGGTCATCGCCGGCAGCATCCAAGATGACGCCGAGCCCTTCGCCAAAGCCGGCCGCCTGACTAATGGCGGGGCCATCGTGGACGATGCGGTAGTGATCGTTGCCGCCTCCTTCTACTACGGCACCGAAGCTGGAAATGCCGTAGACGTCGAGGGAGTCGTAGTGCAGGTAGGGGACGCTTGGCGGTGGAGACTGCGTTGGTCGTTGGCCATCGTAGACGAGATCCGTGGCGAAGGAACCAATGGCACTTCCCTGGCTCCAGGCACCTGCGTGGTAGGTGTCATCACCGTTGCCTGTCACCACGAAGCCGGTACCGGGCCTGCCCAGTATGGGGCCGCCCAATCCGCGGAAGTTGTTGACCTGCCACCAGCCGGCTTCATCAGGGAACACGTAGGGTTGTGCGCGGCGAGGTAGGCTCGTACCGAAGCCCTGGGCCAAGCCGTCGGTGGCGGTGAACGTGTTGTCCCCGCCTTGGTCAAGCAGCAGGCCGAGGCCGCCGGCGGCGAAGCCTTGCGACGCACTGAAGGCTTGTCCCACGTGGGCACTCTGGGCATCTACTGAGACGATGTATTCGTCATCGCCGCCTTCGTCGGATAAGATTCCGTAGCC
This sequence comes from Thermoplasmatota archaeon, assembly GCA_041622975.1. Taxonomy (GTDB): domain Archaea; phylum Thermoplasmatota; class E2; order JACPAO01; family JAHFTW01; genus JBFJXH01. The sequence continues at coordinate 2,347 of JBFJXU010000136.1, read as the reverse complement.
GCCGTAGCCGGCGCCTTGGCTTACCCCGTATGTGAAGGCGCCTGGACGCGGGCTGCCCGTGGCGCTGATTTCCTCGGCGGAAGTGCGGAAGTCAACGGTGTACGTGTCGCTGCCGCCGTATGATAGTACGACGCCGACGCCATCAAGCATGCCGGCGCCTTGCGCCACGCCGAACAGTGTGACGTTGGCCTTGGCGTCCGTGCCGCCGGGTGGTTGGCTAACGGCGTCCGCGCGTACCGTGCTGGAGAACGTGTCGTCGCCGCCGTTATCCGCCAAGACGGAGGTTCCAAAGTGGGCCGCGCCGAGGGTGGGGTGAATTTCGATGGCATTGATGGCGCCCCCAGATTTCCTCGCGATTTGTAGGGGGTCGGGCGCGTAGAGGTCGTCACCGGCGGCATCCACAACCAGACTTACATCTGTGGGAGGCAATTCATCAAAGGCGAAGTTGCCAGTACTGTTGCGGACGTATTCCGCGAAGCGACTGACCGCGGGGCCGGCACCGCCGATGTACGGTGCACGGTACTGGTCATCACCGCCCAGGTCGATGAGGAGGGCCCAGTATCCTTCGTGTAGTGAATCACCCGCACCGGCGATGAGCAGGCCGGGCAGGCGGAGGTCATTACCGGTGGCCACGCCATAGCGAATCCATGGCTCGGAGCACCTTGTTCCGGCCCTGTTTTCGACCACGCTGTCACCTTGCTGTGTAAATGCACAGCCGGGGTTATCGCTGGCATCGCCCTGGTTTGTTCCGATGACGACCTCGATTACGTTGTCCACGCCGTCGCCATCCCGATCCTCTGTTTGCGAACGAGTGGCTTCGTCGATGAAAGCAGCTTGACCAGCAGCATCACGCTTGATCGTCAAGTCGTTGACGATATTGTCAACGTTGAAGGCGCCGTCGGGGCCCTTGAGGAGGTACGTGTCACGACCAGATTCGTCGTAGAAGATGGCGGCACCGGCAACGGAATCCAATTGCATGTTGCCCTGGCGCGTGGTGGCAGGCTCGGGGTTGGCAATAGACGCCACCCCAGGACTGATCTCCACTGTTCCTTGGTACGTGTCGTCGCCTGCCCGGTCCCAGAAGAGTGCGCGACCGCCAGCAGCGATGGCCTGGGAGTCGTACGTGTAATGGTCACGACCGGCCAAGTCAATCAGAGCCGCCACGCCGACGGCGTATGCCTGCGCCCTTGGTCCGCTGTTGTAGGTGTCGTCACCCGCCACGTCAATGAAGAGGGATGAAGCAAGTGGTCCGCACGCGGCCGCCAGGGAGCAGGTGCGGCCATTGTATTGGTCGTCCCCGTTGCCATCGTAGAACAGGCTGGCCCCTTGGTAGACGCTCCCGAGCGTGTCCTGGACGGGCACGTATACATCGTCGCCGCCGAGGTCGATGTGGATGCTTCCGAAGCCGATGGTGCTGCCGGCGACGGTCACATTGCCGGGACCAGCCGCGGCGGCTTCGTTCGTGTCATCGCCGCCGAGGTCGATGCGCAGCAGGGCCGGCACCGTGAAGGTGTCAGCATCACCGCCAGCCAAGTCGAAGACGAGGATGGGTTGGCATCCCTCGCTCAGGCATGGGGCAGGAACTTGGGCGATTCGGTTCCGAGTCGGAATGTGGTCCGGATTGTTGCGATCCGACCCCGTCAAGTCCTCGGCTAGGTCCGTGTACCCATCACCGTCCGAGTCGCGGTCAACGTCGAAAAGGGAAACGAGGCCGAAGAGGGCCGGGAAGATCCGCTGGAGGCGAGGTTCGTCGGCGGAGCCAGGCTGCATGCCGATGAACGGCTCCAATGCGTCGGGGACTTGATCGCCGTCTCCTTGTTGGCTCAAGTCAAGGCCGAGAGCGAGCGGGCCGGTGCTCCAGATGCTCCGATTGCCGGCTTGATTGTATGTGTCGTTGCCGTCGAGGTCGGCAAGCAGCGCGAGTCCTATGTGGTCCTGTTGCAGGGCTTGCCCCGCCCGCGCGAAGTAGGTGTTGTTACCTGCCTCGTTGACGAGAATGCCCATGGCGCCGGGCCCGCTAGCGTACCCTTGACCACGCGCTACCGTGAAGGCTTCATCACGGTCGTTTTGCAGGTCGAGGAGAGCCCCAACAGCACCGAAGCGGCCGAGGCCGGGGATGGGGTCAACGGGGTTGAAGGCCAGTGAATAGAGGCTCAACGGTGGCGTCCAGGCGCCGCCTTGACCCATGGAGTCAGGGGCGATGTAGGAGTCGGTGCCGTGCTGGTCGATGAGGATGCCCATGCCGCCCATGGCTCCACCGCCCTGGCCCAGGCCGATGTCGTTGAAGTGTTCGTACGTGTCATTGCCAGTTACATCCCAATGTAATCCCAGGGTGCCAATTCCGACG
>JBFJXU010000135.1:0-5621 GCA_041622975.1 Thermoplasmatota archaeon | reverse complement strand
CTGGAATCCGGTGTCATCCAGACGGGAATGGAAGTAATGCAAGTAGTACCGCGTGCCCATGACAAATTCTTGGATTGTGTGGGGTTCGCCCTCCTGGATTTGACGGCGGTACTCATGGTAATTCTTGGCGATGAAGAAACCCTTGCCGCCCTTGGCACCGTGGTACTTTACGATCACGGGCTCAACGATGTCCTTCGGGTCGGTTACTTCCTTGGGCATCGTAATGCCCGCCGCTTCCAGCCAGGAGCGTTCCTTGTCACGGTTGGATTCCCAGTCTAGGACGTGGCGATTGCCGTACACGGGAATATCCACGGCGGCGAAGGCCTTGGCCCCCATGTATTCAATGAGGGAACCGTGCGGCACGATGATGGTATTCTCGGCTCGCAGGTCCTCGGCGTCGTCGGCCAATTTGGACCAGTCATCGTACCGGACGATACGGTCAGGGCATGCGCCAGGGTAGGCTTCGTAGTAGCGAAGGTCACGGTCGCCGCTGGCCAAAGCCAGGGTCTTGAACCCCGCCTTCTTGGCGCCATGGAAAATCTGCAAAGAGGAGTGGCTGGCGGCCGTTGCAATGGTGATGTCGCTTGCGTCGTAGTCAGCGAGCCAGTCGGTCAATCCCATGACGCGGCGACTTGGATGGGGCTCATAAGTGCAACCACCAGGTGCGACCGCCGCCCCGGGTGGGCCGAGACCATGCTGCTTTCAAGGGGGAGGCACGAGTGGGGCATGGTGAAGGCCGAAATTCGGGCATCAGTGAAGGAGGCCATGGCGCAGTTGCCACCCTTGCAGCGGGCCCAAGAGGAGGAATTGGTCAACGCCTGGATTATGGGCACCCCAGAGTGGCATGATGCACGTTGCGTCCTCCTGTATTCGGCGAAGAAACCCGAGTTGAGCCTGGCTTCTCTCGCTAATGCCGCGTGGCGCGCGGGAAAGCAGGTCGTCTTCCCACGAGTGGAAGGCGATGGTCTCGCCCTGCACCGAGTGGAAGGTTGGGCGGACCTCGCGCCGGGTTCGTTCGGCGTGTCCGAGCCCGCCCCCGGTGCAGTCCAGGTGGCGCCCGACCAGATTGACGTGGCCGTGATTCCCGGCGTGGCATTCACCAAGGCTGGCGATCGACTTGGGCAGGGCGGTGGCTTCTACGATCGCCTCCAACCACTACCGTGTCCTACGTGGGGCGCCGCCTTTGACTGCCAGATTTTGCCCAGTCTTCCTGTCGAAGGCCACGACCGCCGAGTTGACAGAGTCATCCATCAGGCGACGATCCTCGGCACGGACCAAACTTGAACATGTTCACAAAGTAGTGCTTGGTTCACGTTCCGCCGATGGCAGGGAGCCTATTTGTCGCGTTTTGCCGAACATGTTCACCCATGCTTCAAGTATGGGGCCTGGCTCGGCGCGCCCATGGCCTGGATGGCACCCACCAATCCCGTTCACGATGTCTTCCACCGGGAATTCGGCATCGACTCCTTTGCCCTAGACGGCGACGCAACGGAACTGGCCGACACGTGGCAGGACCGCCGCACCAACCGCCGTTAAGGACCCTGGCCCCCGTGGCCGGAGTTATGAAGCCAGCCCCCTGGAGCAAGGCCGCCGACCGCACCGGGGCCTTCAAGCGGAAGCAATCAGAGTTTCGCGACACCATTTCGCCGGCAGGCGGTCACCCCCCCGTGGCGTCCCGATACCACCTTTACGTCTCCTACGCCTGCCCATGGGCCCACCGGACCCTCATCACACGCCGCTTGTTAGGTCTCGATGAGGTCTCATTTGACGTGGTTGACTGGCACATGAATGACGATGGCTCCTGGCGCTTTGACCCCGCAGTGGCAGGCTGCACGAAGGACCGCCTGCACGGGGCCACCAACCTGCAGGACATCTACCAACGGGCAGACCCAGACTTCTCTGGAATCGGCACGGTTCCCGTGCTTTGGGACAAGGACGCAGGCACCATCGTCAACAATGAATCCCGAGAGATTGTGCGCATGTTCGATGTGCACTTAGCGCCCGAGGAAACGCGCCGCAAACTGTTGCCGGATGGCCTCGAAGCCGATGTGGATGCCATGATCGACGCCAACTACGAGTCCGTCAACAACGGCGTGTACAAGGCAGGATTTGCCCGCAGTCAGGACGCCTACGACGAAGGCGTCGCAGCCCTGTTTGCACGACTCGAGGAATTAGACCTCCACCTGGAAGGCCGTGATTGGCTCGTGGGGCCTGGCGCCGGTACGCTGACGGAGGCCGACGTATGCTTGTGGCCAACCCTTGCACGCATGCACGTGTACCACACGCACTTCAAATGCAACATCAAGACGTTGCAAGAATTGCCCAACGTGTGGGCATTTACAAAGCGATTCTACCAATTGCCCGGCGTGGCGGACACGGTCCACTGGGACCACATTGAAGGCCACTACTACTGGAGCCATACCAGCATCAACCCCCATCGCATCGTCGCCCAGGGCCCAGACATGCAGGCCTTGCTTGGGTCTTGACGAATCTTCCGCCGCATCTTCAGCAAAGGAGTAAGTTCCGACCCAACCCTGACGGCCTGCCTCCGTTGGAGGCTTGGACACCTGCCACCATCCCGCGGCGCCCCCGGTCGTTGCCGGTAAGGCGCCGCGGCAACCCTGGCCAACCCCTTTGACGAGTCCCATGTTGGGACCCACCATGGCACACACCCCGACCGTCCCCGCCGACGAACGGGCACACCGCATCCTAGAGCGCGCCGACGTGGATGACGACCACAAGTCAGTGCTGCAGGACTTGGTCGCTCATGCCCATGCCAAGGCCGATGCTGACGGCCAGGAACTCCAGGTCGAGTTCGGCAAGACCCACGTGGCCCTCATCATCGGTTGCAATCAATTCCTGCGGCTGTTCCGCGATACAGGCGACGTGGAGATCCTCCTCCCAGAACAAGAGCGAGGGATGCTTGAAGAGGCCGGCTACACGACGCGCGATGCTGAGGGAGCCGTATTCCAAATGTTCGGGTGGCGACGGATCAATCCCATGCAGGGGGACGTGCCGCAACTGAAGGAAGCCGTCGCCGCTGCATACCAGGCGTCCCGCTAGGCAGCCAGTTACTTCTGGCTGTCAAAATAGGCCAAGATTTGCCCAAGCCTTGCCTTGCCCATTTCAGTACGAGGGACCAGACCCTGGCGCCAAACCCGAGGGCGTTCATGGTCAGCCAGGTGTTGGCTGCACCACCATTCGAGACCATCCAGCGAGCCATCCACAAGGGCGGCAACGCGCTGACCCCACTCGTCATCCGCAATCCCAACCACGGCACAGTCGTCCACGCCTGGTGCAGATAGCAAGACCCGCTCCACATGGCGCGCATCCACGTTTCTGCCACCGGTTACAATGCGGTGACTCAGCCGGCCGGTAACGTACAGGAAGCCATCGTCATCCAGTCGCCCAAGGTCGCCCGTGTGATGGGGACCTCCACGTGCCACGGTGGGCCCAGACACCACGATTTCACCATCGTCAATTGCCACCTTGACCCCGGGAAGGGGGCGGCCTACGGTACCCAGGCGTTCTTGTTGCTCATCCGGGGTGGCCGTGGCCACCTGACCACAAGTCTCGGTCATGCCGTATGAGGCATAGATGGGCCACCCCGCCGCTAGCGCCTCTTCGAGTAGTTGAGGCGGCGCGGCGTCGCCACCGAGAAGCACACATTGGAGACTGCGGGGGGGTGTAGGCATGCGCTCAAGGAGACGACGTAACTGGACTGGCACCAGGGATACGTGGGTTGCTTGCGGCAGCACATCTGCAATGGCAGGGGCTGTGTAATCGTCAAGCGTGGTCAAGGCCACGTCGTCACGGAGGCACCGGTCCAGGACGGCCACCCCACCCATATGCGTGAGAGGAAGGGCCAGGAGCCAATGAATGCCTGACTGGTGGCCTAGGATGTCAGCACAGGCGTCCCGGTGGGCTTGCAGCATCGCATCGGTCAAGGGCACCGCTGTCGGCTCGCCGGTGGTCCCACTAGTTTGCAACAGCACGCGCTCGCCAGGTGTTTGCTGATCGTCCAACTGCGTCGGGACATCGGCCCCCACGGCCATGTTGATGTGGCATCGTCGCGCCTCACCGTGTAGGTTTGGGCCGCGTAAGGGAACTACCGACCAATTAGCGCGATAGGCTTCGCGGTGGGCTTCTACGTGAAGGGTATTAGGGCCAAAAACACCGACGCGCACAAGGGGTCCAGGGACGATACTGCTTCAATGGTTTTCATACGTCACGCGACGACCGACGGCGCACTGCGACGAGTGCGGACTTCCTTGGCGATCGTCAAGAGGGTCGGGTTGCCTGGACCGTTCACTAGGACCGTGAGCAAGCCTCCCAGGAGCGCGAAATCGATGGCCCATCCACCGATGAAGGGGCCGCCGAATTTGACGACAAAGATGGCTGTGGCCATCACGACGGAAAGGACGGCGGCGCTGAAGCGGCTGAGTACACCAGTGAAGATGGCTAAGCCACCCAGGGTTTCTGCGATGGCCACTAGGAGTGTTGCCGCCGTAGGGAATGGGATTCCTTGGCCTTCGAAGAAGGAAACGGTGCCGTCGAAGGCTTGGAATTTCTCAATGCCCGCTGTCATGAACACGGCGGCGAGCGTGATTCTAAGTGGGTAAAGTGCGAAGCGACCACTAGTTGCCATGCACAGGCAGCAGGACTCTCGCCATTGAAGGTATTGGGTAGGTGACCCAGCAATTCCTAGCCGCGTCGTTTGAAGAGGCGGCGTTCGGGCGCCGGCGTGGAGGTAGTGGATTGGGGCTCGTCGCGGTCAACGGTGTCGGCTTCATCCTGCAGCAACATGTCGTCCGTGACGACGGCATCAAGGCCAATGCCGGGCCCCTTAGGCTCCATGATAGGAGCCGCAGGAAGTTGGGCCACGTCGTTGCCGAGGAAGACGTCCGTTGCGAGGCCGGCCGGATTGGCGGTCAGGCTGGCCACGGCAAGAGCATGGGCGCGCCCGACGGCGGTCTCCAGGCTGTTGGTCACCACCGGGTGGCGGTCGTGGTCACTGCACCAGGCAACCATTTCCGCGGCCTTGTCGGGCCCCCCGACGCGTTGCGGCTTGATGATGACGACGCGCGCCTCCGAATCCGAGATTGAGGCGATGTCGGTAGCAGTTTCATCGATGGCAATGGTCACTGGGCTACGCCCAATGATGCGTTCGATGGCCCGCCCGCGGACCGGGTCTTCGACGTAATCCAATTCGAATTGGGCGAGGTCATTGAGGTGGTCCGAAGCCCACATGGGGTGGTAGGATCCGTTCGGGTCCCAGCGGATGGTGATCTCGGGGAGAGCGTTGCGCAGGCTGCGCAGGCGATTGATGTCCGCCTTGCGGTCGCCGTCGCTCTTTACCTTGATGCACGTGTAACCGGCTTCTACTGCTTCGCGGGCTGCAGCCGTGGTTTCGCGGGTAGGGAGAACGGGAATGAGCGCGTTGACTGCAACAGGGCCAGGACGGATATTGATGCGGGACCCGAGTAGATGGGCGAGACTAATTCCCTCGTCGCGGGCCATGCCGTCGAGGCGGGCACCCATGAGGCCGCAGCGGATGCGGGCGGGGGCGGTTTCAGCATCAATGTGCCACTTGTGGATTGCCGAGGTTGCAGCGGCGGGCT
>JBFJXU010000134.1:0-5645 GCA_041622975.1 Thermoplasmatota archaeon | reverse complement strand
CGCACGCCTCGAACAGCGGACTCGCTTCGACATTGAGATGATTAGCGAGATTGGCTACTGCAACGGCATCGAGAATTACTCACAGCCACTCTCGGGCCGCCCCCGCGGCGACCCCGGCGCGTGCCTGCTGGATTACTTCGAGAAACCGCCGCTCATCATCATGGATGAGTCCCATGTTACGGTGCCCCAAGTCCGTGGCATGTACAACGGGGATCGCCAACGCAAGCAAACTCTCGTGGACTTCGGGTTCCGGTTGCCGAGTGCCTTGGATAATCGCCCCCTTAAGTTCCATGAATTTGAGCGCAAGGCGGACACAATCCTGTTCACAAGCGCAACGCCTGGCCCGTATGAGAAGGAAAAATCCACGACTACCGTGCCCGCCATTGTGCGCCCGACGGGCCTCTTGGACCCCGTCATTGAAGTTCGCCCGGTGATGGGTCAAGTGGATGACCTGTACTCGGAAATCAAGGCCAACGTGGCAAAGGGCCAGCGGGTCCTTGTAACCACTTTGACCAAACGGATGGCGGAAGAACTCACTCAGTACTACCAGGGCCTAGGTGTCAAGGTGGCCTACCTCCATAGTGACATTGACACCCTCGACCGGGTAATCATCCTCGAGCAACTGCGCAACGGAGAATTCGATGTACTCGTCGGCATCAACCTGCTGCGAGAAGGCCTTGACTTACCTGAAGTGAGCCTGGTTGCCATCTTTGACGCCGACAAGATTGGCTTCCTACGCAGCGCAACAAGTCTCATCCAAACAGTTGGCCGCGCCGCGCGCCACTTGGACGGCCGGGTCATCATGTACGCCGACCGCATGAGTGATGCCATGGAGCAGGCAATCGAGGCCACGAATGAACGGCGCAAGCGGCAACAAGCCTACAACGAAGCCCACGGCATCACGCCTAAGTCCGTGCGCCGAGAGGTCAAGGGCATTCAGATTGAAGGTCGCCGCGTGGGTGAAAAGGCTCCTGCCATCTCGAAGGAGCGATTGTCCACCATGGACAAATCCGAGTTCGACAAGTTGGTCAAGCAACTGGAAGACGAAATGAAAGCCGCTGCCAAGTCATGGGACTTTGAGCGAGCCGCCGAATTGCGCGACCTCATTGTGGAACTGAAGGCGGGTGACAAGCCGGCGGCGACGCCCTCCAAGCGTCAAGCCGAGGCCGCCGAACGAATCAAAGCGCGGCAGACCACACAGGACGACGGCGCTGGACCACAGGACGAAGCCGCTGCCGCGAAAGAGAAGTGAAGTAGCCGCCGCGGCTCCGGGCGGCGTGCACGCAGAGGTATGGTTCGACGGGGCATCCAAAGGCAACCCCGGTCCGGCTGGAGCCGGGGCCATCGTTGAACTGGGGGATGAACGCGTGGTTGTCACGAAGGCCCTCGGTCGGGCGACCAACAACGAGGCGGAGTACCATGGCATCATTCTGGGGGCCAAGAAAGCACTCGACATGGGCGCCCGCAGCGTAACCCTGTATGGTGACTCCCAACTCGTGATTCGCCAACTGGAAGGCCGCTACCGGGTCAAGGCCGGCAACCTGCAGGGGCTATGGCGGACGGCCATTGAGACGCTGCGCAAATTCCCCGAAGGGGCCGATGCCCAGTGGATTCGCCGCGAAGAGAACGCCGCCGCTGACCAGGCGGCCAACGACGCTATTTCCGTTTGAGACTCAAAGTCAACGTGAAACGAGCCACTTCTTCTTCGTCCACGGTGCAGGATACCGGCACCGGGATGTTGACACGTTCGCCCGTCTCCGCGGCTTCAGCCACGGCTTGACGAACTCGCTCGCCGTCGTCGCTGGTAAAATCCACGTCGCCGTCGGGCCGGCGCAGGAACTCTGCCTGCACGTCCTTGAAGACCAGTGTCACCTTGCGTCCGGTGGCTTTCTTCTCGGCATCAGTAGCCCACATGGCCTGCATGCCCGAGGCGAGGTCGGCGCCGACGGCCAGGGCGCCGAAGTACATGGTGCCCCAGTGGTTCTTCGTGCGCCGCCCCAGGGGCAGCCGTATGGTCACCGCTTCGTCGTCCAATCGGACTACTCTGGGCCGTACGTAGCCAATCATGGGAATCTTCGTCCACCCAAAGACGCGGACCTTCAGTGTCTCCTTCAGCATCAAGGAGCCCAGATACTGGCCCCTCATAGCGCAAGCGATACGCCTATGGCACGACGGTAGGCATGGGGGACCGTGGCGTTCCGCTGGCTCAACTGGCTCTGGGAGACCATCGACGGGCTCCTGCGCAGTATCAGCATGGCAGCCCGCAAGATCGTGCGCACGCTTCGCATCCTGCGTGCCTTCCTCGTCGTTGGCCTTCTCCTAGTGATCGGGGCGGTCGTGGGCGCCTTCATTCAACCGGAATGGATGCCATTGTGGTTCGCCATCGCCGTTGTTTTCCTCGTCATCCCGCTCATTATCATCACGGCCCTCGTGGCCGCACCGCTGCAGGCCAAGTCTGTCGTGCGACTTGTTGACATGGGCTATCCAGCCAACGCCCGCGAAATGGGCATCCGTATCGTCGCACGGAAACTCCACGAGGAATCCATTGAAACCGAGGAACTCCTCGTCGATACGGCCCTCAATGAAGCACGCAAGGCAGTCCGGCGCTACCGCCGAGCCGCCGAACGATTGGCCGAGGAAGCCGACCGAATGGATGACGGCCCCGACGAAGTCATCCGCCCCCCTGCCAGGTGCAAGGGCACCACTCGGGACGGGGACCGATGCCGTCGGCAGGCCACCCACGGCGACTACTGCTCAACGCACAAACCCTGAAGTGGCACCCCCCGTCGCCGGCACCGTGGACACCGTGCGCGCCGCCCAGGCGACCCTGCCGACGCGGCACGGCGATTTTGCCGTCATTGCCTACCGGGACATCCCCAGCGGTAAGGAACACGCCGCCATTGTGAAGGGTGACGTATCTGGATCCGATGTCCTTTCCCGTATCCACAGTGAATGCCTTACGGGCGACATCCTGGGCTCGCTGCGCTGCGATTGCGGACCCCAATTAGACCGGGCTCTTGCGGCGATTGAAGCCGAAGGCCGAGGCGTCGTCCTGTACCTCCGTCAGGAGGGGCGAGACATTGGCTTCATCAACAAGATTAAGGCGTACGCACTCCAAGACGACGGCCACGACACGGTGGATGCCAATTTGGAACTGGGCCACCCTGCAGACGCACGCACATACACCAGCGCCGCTGATATGCTGCGCGACCTCGGTGTAACCAGCGTTCGCCTACTGACCAATAACCCGGCCAAGGTGCAAGCTTTGGAAGACGAGGGAATTCAGGTGGTCAACCGCGTGCCACTGGCGGTGGGTGCCACGGAGGCGAACCAGGATTACCTGGCCACCAAGCGCGACCGGATGGGCCACGCCCTACCAGCGACCGGTCAGCTTGAGAATCCCGACGACGAGTAGCACCACTGCGGCGACCGTCTCAAGGACGCTGCCCAGTACGTTACCCACCAAGTTGGGCGACAACAGGACGACGCCGACGACGACGAGAATGATGGCCTGGACGGTGGAGCCGCGGCTCTTCCCGAGCAACATGAGGATGCCCATCACAAGGGCCACCACTGCGGCTACCGTGACGACCCATCCAAGTCCTACCCAACCAAGGAGAGCCAAGGCCCCCAATACGGTCATGGTGGCGCCAATGATGGTGTCAGTCTGGTCAGGCATAGGATGGCGAGTCGGTAAGGGGTTGATGGCTTACGCGGTATCGAATCGGTATGCTGCTTCGAACCACGCCAACACATCTTCGTCCAGATCCTTGATTTTCACGCGATGGCTCATGCGACCATCCGCCGCGGCATCGACTCGCTGCCAACTGGAGTCCGAAAACAGAGGCGTCGGGTACCAGAATCGGATGTAGATGTGGCCGTCCAAGTTCGCCTGCGGACACCACAGGAATCGGGTCCGTGCCTTGAGGCAGACTCTGCTCTTCGTGGCCGTCGCCTCAATCGGTCCCCACGTGCGGGCGTGGTCCACGAGGTGGTTCCACAGTTTGGCCCCGGCAGGACGTTCCGCAAAGAAGCGGGCTGCGTGTCCCGCATCGGCATCGGAAGCGTAGGTGACGCTCACGGGCGGCGGCGCAGCGCGGCGGCTAGGCCAAGGGCGCCCATGATGCCAAGCAGTGCCAACCCGGGAGTGGCTTCGCCATCTGTCTGGCTGTCGCCGGCGGTCCGACTTGGCGCGGTGACTTCAATCGTCCACTGGTAACCGCCGTCACGCGGTGCGATGGTCGGGTCGGGCCGCCCCTGGGGGCTAGCATGCGTGGTCAGGGTGTAGGTTCCCGCCGGTAGGTCCTCGAGTCGGAAGTTCGCCGTGCCGTCGTGGCCGTGCAGTTTGCCCGCCCAGACGAGTCGTGTGTCGTCCCCGGCCTCAGCGCGCGCCACGCGGGTTTCGAATTCGTAGTGGCCGATGATGGAGCCGTCATCGTTGACTGCGGCTAGCGTGGCTTCAATGACGCCCGGGCCTGTCTGGATGTCGGCTTCGACGGTGCCCGTGGCCGGGCCGGCAGGTACCACTGTGAAGGGGATGAAGCACGTGTCCCCTGCGTATGCCCGGTAATGCCCTGCTTGGTCGAGGTTGATGAGAATCGACGGGTACTGGCCGGTTGCAACGACATTGTGGAAAAATAGGCTGTTGGGTCGGGTGATTTCGTCGTCAATGATTGTCAGTTCATGGGAGCCGGCATCCGCGTCCAGGAGCGTGAAGCGAATGTTGCTGCCGGCTTGCCAGATGGGTTGCGGGCCGGCACCGGGTTCGGGGTCCACTGCCAGTACGGGTGCCGTGTCGATGCAGGGCGGCACCAGCGCGTTGTCAATGCCGATGATGGTGGGGCCTTGCGCTTGTTCGGCGGTGACGAAGCGGTGGTCCGGGGCGCCGGCGCCGCTTGGCCGGCCAGCCACCCAGGCACCCATGCCGATTGGCGTGTTGGGCTCCGTCTTGATGGTTTTTTGACCGGTCGAAGTAATGGACTGGGACGCGCGTAGGGTACCGTCGGCATGGTGCATGTCTACCAACCATTGCATGCCGCGGTCACCCTCGGCATCGTTTTGGAGGCTCCATTCACCATCAGCCACGGCAATTGTGGGCTTGGCTATCCCAGCGGACGTAGCGGGGTGAACCATGAATGACGCGGCGGCGTGTTCATCTTGGATGATGAGTGTCCCCGCCCGTGGCGGAGAAATCACCATTTCATAGATGGCGTCGTGTTCGTGGACCTCGGCGGACGAGAAGAGAAGGATGTCATCCAGATACACGTTGATTTCTGCATCTACGTGGCCCGCGGGGGTACCATCAGCGTAGCCCTCGGCGTCCAGTCGAACAAGGCGCACGAGGTCGCCCGCCATGATGTCCGCGGGCCCGTACCACGCAGGTGCTGCGCTAGCCGTTGGGCTGGCGATGACGGCCACGGCGATGCACGTGGTGGCAAGGAGAATCATGGGGCGCATGAGTCGGCCATGCAGGGTGGGGCACTTCAACGCAAGGGAGCCACATTCGCCTACCCCTCCCCATACCTTGAAGCACAATGCCCCAGTCGGCCGCAACTACGAATGCCGGACCACATCAGCGTACGCGGCGCCAGGGAACACAACCTGAAGGGCATCGACGTAGATATTCCCCGCGGCACTCTTACCGT
>JBFJXU010000133.1:0-5657 GCA_041622975.1 Thermoplasmatota archaeon | reverse complement strand
CTTCGCCTACGTCGCACTTCTCCGCGAGTTCGCTAGGGCTAGCCACCGCGATGGTCATGAGTTCGTCGAAGCCGGCTTCCTTGAGTTTGTCAGCCGTGGCGGGCCCAACTCCGGGGAGGTCATCCACGGTCATGGTGACTAGTTCCTCCTGTGCCGCCTCTGAGGTTGGACCTGCGGGTGAAAGGGGGCCCTCTGCGGGCAGCCCTAGGGCCTTGCGGGCCTCCTCAATGGTCTTCTTGGCGACGGCTCGACTCAGGCCAGCAAAGGACTTGACATCCTCGGGCGTGGATTCGGCGACCGCACGAACGGTCTCGAAGCCGCCGTCGCGTAACTTGTCGGCCTTTTGCTGGTTCATGGTGGGGATATCTTCGATGGTCAGGCCGCCGTTGGCTTCCAATGTGGCCTTGGCACCGTCAAAAAGAGTGTCTGTCACGGCGTCGCTGAGTCCGGCCTTCTCGGCTACTTCGTTGGGCGCAGCGGCCAGCAGGTCGCCGACTGTGGCGTAGCCTGCTTCCTGTAGTTTCTGGGCCTTGGCGGCACCGACGCCGGGAATCTGAGTGAGTGGCATCTTGGACATGTGGCTTCACTCCAGCATGTCGCATGGTGGCCATGAGGCCTCGGCGGGGGCGAGTGAATCTACGCGCTTGGTCACCAGTAGGCTTGCTGAGCCAACTGGATGGTGACCTCAGTGTCATCCTGCATCCAGGTCAGCAGGGGCAGGGGCATACATGAACATGTTCAATCGAGTTTCGAACAGGTGCGGTTGGGGTGGATGCGTTCACGTGCAGCGACGCTGCATTTGGAATGGTTCTGCATGCTGATTGGCGATGGCCGGGGGGTGTTCGGGGCCCGGGGCACCATGCAAAATGGCTTGAGCAAACAACGCTCGAGAGCGAATCATGGATGAACACCACATTGGCACAGTTACCCACTACTACCCGAACATTCAGGTGGCTGCAGTTCACCTCGACGAGGACGTGCACGTAGGCGACACCATTCACGTCTCCGGGCAGACAACCCAACTGAACCAGAAGATTGTCAGCATGGAACTCGACCATCGCCCCGTCTCTGTTGGCCACGCCGGGGAAACAGTGGGCATCTGGGTCGCCGTACCCACGCCCGAAGAATGCGACGTCGCCGTCGTCGAGTAAGGTCCTCACATTCGGCCCAGTCAGACCGTCTCGCCTTCATCGGGGTGAAGGCGTTGGCGCCACCGCTCCACGAGTCGCGCGTCGGCGGGTTGGTCACTGGCAAGTGCAACCACCGGTAGGTCGACGCCTCGGCGTAGGTTCTGCAAATCCTTCTGAATCCATACCTTGCCCAATTGGTTGCGGGGTCGGAGGCCCACCACGAGAAGGCGAGCACCCGCCTCCCTGGCGGCTTTTGCGGTCTCCTTCGTCAAGTCCCCGACGAGCATGCGCCCTGTGGCTGGGACTGAACGGCGTTCCGCCGCGTGGAGGTACTGGTTGAGTGTATCCGTACCGGGTTGGGCGTGCAGTTCTTGGTACTTAGGTCGCACATGGATGACCTCTAGTGTGACGTCGAGGCCCGCCACGAATGACATGACTTTGTCCACCGTGACCTGCGGGGCAGGGGAACCGCGTGTCACGAGCATCACAACTGGCCGGTCTGCCGTATGCTCCGACAAGTGCTCCGGCGTGGGAGCGGCGCTTCCAAGGTCTTTCAGGTAACTGATCGTGCGTTGTGGGAATGGGAAGTGGACGCCCGCCTCATCGTAGGAGCGCTTCACACCGCGGAGGATGCGGTCCGTGAGGGCAGCTTTGTCGGCTGCGTGGTCAATCCAGCAACGAATCTCGAGTTCGACGCCGTCGGCGGCGAACCGGCGCACGCGCATCACGGGCGGCGGGAACGCCAGGATGCCGTCCGTGCTGCGAACCACACGCAGGGCCAGGTCCTCGGCAAGGCGGATACTCGAATCATAGGAGATACCGACGGGGACCTCCAAGCGCATATGCTCCGCTTGGGCGTGGGTGTAGTTCCACACCTCTTGTGTGTCCAGCACGCTGTTCGGGATGACGACGTGTTCGCCACTGGTGGTCACAATCCGGGTGGACCGGAAGCCAATGCCGACCACGTCGCCCCAGGTCTGGCCGACTCGCACGCGGTCGCCCACATCAAACGGCTTGTCCAGGGTCAAGGACATGCCGGCCGCCAGGTTGGCCACGGTGTTCTGCAAGCCGAAGCCAAGCGCCAGCGATACGATACCCAGCGTGGCAAACATGCCGGCGGGGTTCACTTCGAAGATGGCGTCAAGCCCGAGCCAAATGCCAAGCAGGACCCAGAAGGCAACCAGCAACTTGCTGGCCAAGATGTGGCCGCTGGTGGGTCGGTTCTTGTTGAGCCGGGTGTAGAGCATCTTGGTGAACCGGCCCACCAAGAAGGCGGCCAATACGATGCCAAGGAAAACCGCCACTTCCCCAATGGTCTCCAGCACGGCCTCCACGGGATCACGGGGGACGGGCAACGGGAAATCCGGGGGTGGCGGCGTCTCATTGGCCGTATGGTTCAACAGCGTGGTTTGAGCCCTGCTACCAGATAGAATGTTGCTTCTACATCAACGACCAAGTAGACGTCGGAACGCTCCAACGACGACCTCAAACATGGGGTCCGATTCGCCGCGCCGTGGCCTCCTGCTGCGACGCACCCAAGCGCCGCCTCCGCTTCGGTAACCGCAGCCTCCACGCCTGCACCCGGTGCCATGGCCTCGCCATCGATGAAGTGCCCCTGCGCCCCATCGCCTACCGCGAGCACGTGAAATGCCTACAACAGGAAATCCAGGAAGCCCGTAACGAAACCGAGGATGCACTGGAGGTGCAAGTACAGGCGGTGCAGCCTACCCCCGCCGGCCCACGGCTAGACGTTCAGGTCATGGATGGAGACCCACGTAAGGGACGCAAGGGAAGCAGACTGGAAGCCACGGTTGCGCCCCAGAACCGCCGACCGCGCATGGAGAAAGAGGCCACCGTGCAGATTCTGCAGCGCAGCAAGGACACCCTGCGCCTGCTGGCTGACGCGCCGGGATGGCAACACCTGGGGCCCGGGGCCACCCTCACCTTGGCCTCCAAAGGTGACGCTAACATTGCCCGGACGCTCCTGCGCGCCTTTCTTTTAGTCGCCAAGACAGACAGTCGCTTCGGCGATCTTGACGACCCCCGGCATTTGCCCCGAATCCCCCGCCGGTTATCACCGGCGGACACCGACGGGTTGCGCCCCATGCAGGCCCGGGCTGTGCAGGCTGCAGCCGCGCTCGGCGAAGATGGCCTACTTCTCGTGCAAGGTCCGCCTGGAACTGGAAAAACTACGGTCATTGCACGCATGGTCCGCCAAGCCATCGCCCGTGGACAACGGGTGCTTGTCACCAGCCATACCCACGTGGCGATTGACAACGCGCTACGCAAAGCCCACGCCTTGGACGCGAGCCTAGAACGGCGTACCCTGCGAATTGGCGATACCCAAGTGGTCGCCCGTGACCTCCTCCACATCACGTCGCCTGCCGTTGATTACGCGCCCGACCCGCTGGAAGACGACGCGCCCGCAATCCTGAACGCCATGGGCAAGGACCGGCCGCTCGTGGGCATGACCCTCGACGCCCTCGCATCCATCCTCGTGCGCTACGAGGAATCGGATCCCGGGGGCTTCGACTTGGTCATCGTCGACGAAGCGGGCATGAACCTGATGCCCAAGCTTGCCCTGGCTCGCTCCGTTGGTAACAAGACCATCTTGGTCGGCGACCACCAACAACTTCCCCCCATCATCACCGCCCAATCATTTGCTAACGACCCGGCCTACGCAGCCAGCCCCTTCGAGAGGCTGCAAGCCCAACGCGGCGACCTGCTGATTCTCCTGGATGAACAATTTCGTTGCCGCCCAGACATCTATGATTGGTCCAACCATGCAGTGTACCGCGGGCTCGTCAAAGATAAGACGGAACACGAAGCCCCCCTCGTCCACCTCCTCGACGAACCGGTGCAAAAGAGCGTCATCTGGCTCGACACGGACCATGTACCTTGGCAAGACGAAGCCGCGGGGCGTTCACGAGTCAACCCCGCGCACGTCGCCGCGAGCCTCTCTGTCTTTGATGACCTGCGTCGGCAAGGCTGGAGCCCCGAAGACCTCGGCTACATCAGTCCGTTCAGGAGACAAGCAGACCTCTTCAGGGAGGCGCTCCAGGACACTCGGCTCGGGGACATCACGGCCAGCACGGTCGACGCGTTCCAAGGCAGCGAGCGCCGCGCAATCCTCTACGACCTCACAACCACGGCACCACGCAAGCCCCACCAAGACCACCGGCGACTGAACGTCAGTCTGACGCGCGCCCAAGACCTCCTCATCATCCTCGGAAGTCGCACCTTCACGGCAAGCCAAGAAGACAATCCATACTACTGGTCATTGCAGCGGTGGGACCGCCCCCAGGTGGTGCCTTTCCCGCGGGCCCACGTCAACGAAGCGGTGGTCGCAACGGTCCGGCGACGCCTCATGGAAAACCGCCGCGTACGTCACCCGATTGTCAAGCCCGCGTAGTCGTCACACCAGTTTCCCCGTCGTCGCCGGTCCGGACAATTGACCACAACATCACGGCAAATCCTGCCAACGTACCTGCGGCGACGGCCAACTCACCCCAGGGCCGAATAGCAGCCCCGGCGGCTGCAATGGCCACCAGGAGGGCGGCTCGCTCATCGCGCAAATGGAACGCCATCGCGATGCCGGCATACGTGGCCGCCGGCCCGAGGGGTACATAGAGCAACCCAAGGACGTAGTGACCGACCAAGGCCACGGTGGCCGAAGCGATGGCCCAGTTCCGCTGGCCGTGCCAATGAAGCCCAACCAATGCGGCCAGGCCCACAAGACTCAGCGCACCCGTCAGGGCCGTGACCGGCCCCAAACCGGGAACGGTGCCGGGATCCACGTGGAAAACCGTCATGAGAGCCCGCACCCCGAAAATCAACAAGCCGGGTAACAGCAGCGCGTAGGGAAGTCGGGCAGGGACGGTGGCCACGGGGTGGCCAAGTAGGCTTCATGCAAGGCTGTTGCCGAAGCCGTTACCAGTCACCCACCATGGCGCCGCCGTGCATCGTAGGCTACCTGCGTTCCTGCTCCTGGCGTTGCTATTTCCCGGCCTCGCGGCGGGCGCCCCGACCGAGGTCAGTAACGCAGCCCAGGTGACCGCCCTGGCCGTCGCAGAAACCACGAACGGCTTCACCGGCACGGCAGCCACCGTCGAGGCGCGGGCCATGGACGGCACCGGTCGAGTGTTCCTAGATACCAAGCCATTGGCACAGGCTGACATGCAGCAGTCGGCGCGGCTGGCCGCTCGCGTCGCGGCCACCAGCCTTGGCTTGGATTGGACGCGTTATGACTTCCTCCTCGAGTTCAGTAGTCGCTCCACAGTCATCGGAGGTCCCAGCGCGGGGGCCGTGATGGGGCTCGCCATGGTCGTCGCCCTAGCCGACTTGACGGGGAGCGATTGGACGATTGACCCAACGGTGGCCGCCACGGGCACCATCAATCCCGATGGTACCATCGGGCCGGTGGGTGGCATCCCCGAGAAGGCGGAAGGCGCCCAGCGGGAGGGTATCCGCGTCTTTCTGTTCCCTGCTGGCCAAGAAGTCACACGCAGCGCCGCCGGCGCCACCGTG
>JBFJXU010000132.1:0-5680 GCA_041622975.1 Thermoplasmatota archaeon | reverse complement strand
CAGCACCACGACCCGCCGGCCCGCTTGCGCCAATGCGACGGCCGCCGTCAGGCCGCCCGCACCGCTGCCGATGACAATTACATCGTAGGTCCAATCGCGTGATGCTCGGGCCGCGGCCATCGCGCGGGCACGGCTGGCGATGCCCTTGAGGCTTGGCACCTGGTCTTAGCCCCCCAGCGTCCCACCTAAAACCCCCCGCGCCGCTGGCGGCGCGTGAGCCAAGCCGACGTCATTGACGCTTTTCGAGCCAATGTCCGAGAATTCGTCCAGCAAGAAGTGGCACCCCATGTGGACAAGTGGGATCGAGACCAGGTGTTACTGCCGCCTGAACTCATTCGAAAGATGGGCGACCAAGGCTACGGCGGCATCCTCTTCCCAGAGGAGTACGGCGGCCTGGGCCTGGACAACCAGACCATGGTGGTCGTTGCAGAGGAATTGTCTCGGGGCTGGCTCAGCGTCGGGTCCCTCATGACCCGCAACATCATCACGGGCACAATCATCGAGTCCGGCGGCACGGAAGAGCAGAAGGAAAAGTGGCTGCCAGGACTTGCCACGGCCCATACTTTGAGCGCCGCTAGTTTCACGGAGCCCAACGTTGGCTCGGACCTCGGCAGCGTGGAGTGCCGCGCCGAGAAGACCCCGGACGGGTGGACCATGCACGGCGAGAAGACCTGGTGCACCATGGCCCTGCAGGCCTCCGTTTTGACTGTGCTGACCCGCACGGAGGAGGACAAGAGCCTGCGCCACAAGGGCTTGAGTATTCTGCTTGCGGAGAAGCCGGGGGACTCCTGGGCTGAGCCAACCTTGACCGGCGGCCCGATTCCTAGCATCGGCTACCGGGGCCTCAAGTCGTACAGTGTCTTCTTCGACGGGCACGCCGTCCCGGACGAGAACCTCGTGGGCCTAGAGCGCGGCAAGGGCTTCAAGCAATTGATGAGCACGTTCGAGATTGCCCGCATCCAGACCGCCGCGCGTGCCGTCGGCGTCGCCCAAGCGGCTCTTGATGCCGCACTCGACTACGCCACCCAGCGACGGCAGTTTGGCAAGACCCTCGCGGAGCAACCAGTCATCCGCCACAAACTCGCAGAGATGGCTGCCAAGACGGAAGCCGCCCGCCAACTCACGGCGTACGCCGCGCGGCAGAAAGACACGGGAAAACGGGCAGACCTCGAAGCCGGCATGGCCAAGATGGTCGCCACCGAGGCCGTCGAATTCGTGGCCCGCGAGGGGCTACAGATCCACGGCGCCTACGGGTACTCAGAGGAATTCCCTGCGCAGCGATTCTGGCGCGACTCCAAGGTATTCTCCGTCTTCGAGGGGACCTCCGAGATTCAAGCCGACGTGGTCGCCAAGCAATTGCTGGGGCGTCACGCCACCTAAGTAGAGTCCACCCGCGGCAGCGGTTGTCGGAATTCCGGCATCGGTGCAGGAAGGTCCAAGCCTTCGTCGCTCCGCGCCTCCGGCGCGGCGGGGGCACTGGGCAGGGGCTCCGAGAAGTGAATCAAGTCCTGTTCAAGGGCATCGGGCAAATCCGATTCCGGAAAGGGCACAGCATCCACTTGGGAAGGGTCAGCAAACAGGGCAGCAACGAGGAGCAATAGCCACATACCCAGAAGACCGCGGGAAGTCCTACTTACGTCGATGGGTGATGATGACTATTCATCAATGGGTTCCTTGACACGAACCTCGTACAAGTCGTGACGACGGTCGAGGAGTTGGCGGACGCTGCCTTGCCGGCGGCTGCGGCGCAGGACTTCAAGGTCCACGTCGCCGACCACGACGGTTTCCACGTTGGCCGTTGCCTCGGCGGCAATGCCGTCGCGCGGGAAACTGAAATCACTAGGAGTGAAGATGGCACTCTGGGCGTATTGAATGTCCATGTTCTGCGAGTCCGGTAGATTGCCGACCGTGCCCGCCGTGACCACGTACACTTGATTCTCGATGGCACGGGCCTGCGCGCAGTAGCGCACCCGGAGGTGGCCTTGTCGGTCCTCCGTGCAGTAAGGGACGAAGATGATACGTGCGCCTGCATCCGTAGCTAAGCGGGCAAGTTCAGGGAATTCGGAATCGTAGCAGATGTTGATGGCAATGCGGCCAACGTCCGTGTCCATGACGTTCAGGCGGTCGCCCCCGTCGATGCCCCACCAGCGCTTCTCGTTGGGGGTAACGTGGATCTTGCTTTGTCGCTCGATGGTGCCATCACGACGGAACAAGAATGCCACGTTGTAGAGGCGACCATTTTCTTCAATGATGTGGGTGCCTGCGATGATGTTGGTGTTGTAACCAACCGCCAGCGCCGTGAAGTGCTCAATGTACTGATCCGTGAACTCGGGCAGTCGCCGCACGGATTCGGAGGGGCGCTTTTCCTTGATGCACGACAGAAGTTGGGTAGTCAGTAACTCTGGAAAGACCGCGAAATCACTCTTGTAATTGGCCGCCACGTCGACGAAATATTCGGTCTGGCGGGCAAAGTCATCCCAGCCACCCAATTCACGCATCTGGTACTGGATGACCGTGATGCGTACCGGATTGGCGCTCTTGAGGTGCTTGCGGCCGCGGGGCCGGTAATCGATGTTACGCCACTCCATGAGTAGGGCGTGTCCTTCGCTGTCCGCGTCGCCGGGTAGGTAGCCCTTGAGAAGCCGGACGGGCGTGAAGCCCTGGGCCAATTGGAATGACAGCACTTGGTCTTCGATTTCGTTGCGTTGCACGGCGCGAACGTAATCCTTAGGCGTACCCTGGAAAGCCTTGAAGCCGGGCATGCGACCTGCAATCAAGATGCGACGCAGTTCCAATCGCTCAGCGAGTTCCTGCCTTGCCAGATAGAGCCGCTCGCCAATCTTCATGCCCCGGTACTCCGGGTCCACCATCACTTCAATGCCGTACAGATCAAGGCCGTCCGAGTCATGCGTGGACAACGTGCCTTTGCCCGTGATTTCATCGTAGGTGTGCTGCGTGGGGTGGTCGTCGAAATCAATGAGCAAGCTGCTGCTCGAACCAACGACGACGCCTTCCACTTCCACGACGAATTGACCTTCCGGGAACACCCGCTGGTGCTCCAAGAGTTGTTCCCGCTTCCAGGGAGACATACCCGGGAAACACCTGGCTTGGAGGTCCTGGATGTCGTCGATGTCCTCGGCAGTGGCTTCCCGCACCTCGATGGGAGTCTCGTAGTCAGAAAGGTCCACGATTGGTCGACGCTGGCCCCGCGCTTTGACGCCTTCGCATGTAAAGCGTGAAAACTGCGCTCGCGCGTGCCGTACCGTGGACCACCTCACCAGTGATGCAACCTACTTCGAGGATTTCACCGTCGGAGATGTTCTTGTACACGCCAGGGGCCGTACAATCCCAGACTCGGAGCACGTGATGGCCACGACGTCCGCGATGAACACGGCGCAAATCCACTTCAACCAACATCTGACAGACAACGATCCTGCGATGCAGGCACAGACCGGCGGCGAACGCCTAGTCGTCGGCACGTACGTCCTCTCGATCTGCATGGGACTGGCGTCGCAGGACACCACGGAGAACGCACTACGCGTTGTTCGCATGCACGAAGCCAAACACATGGCCGGCGTCTACCCCGGAGATACGGTGACCGCTGAGACCGAAGTGGTCGCCAAGGAGGAAGTGGACGAGGAGGCAGGACTCATCACGTTCCGCTTGAAGGGCTTCAAGGCAGGTACCGATAAGGTGGCGGTCGAGGCCCTCTACGACGCATTGGTCAAGCGGCGGCCAATCACGTAGTGCGCAGAACGCTTAGTACGCTACCAGAACTTGCACGACCACATCCCATTGGCCGGGTTCCACGTCGATGTCGAAGGACCAGTGGCCGCGACGGGCGTTGTCGACGTCCACGTATTCGATGGTCTCGGGCCCGTCGCCGTCAATGGAAATGGATACGCCGCCACTGCTGCCGCTGCAGCCGTTGCGGTCAACGGTACCGCCGTCGCTGGCGTCAATGTGGAGACGGTAGCAGGTGCGGGGTTGGGAGTTGGGCATGAATGGCACTGACTCTTGGGGCTCCAGGGCAATGTAAACATCCGTGTCACGTGCACCGGGCAGAATATCAAAGACCCATGAACCGGTGTATCCTTCACTTGCGTCCCAGCGCTCATCGATGTGCACGGGTTTAGGCAATGCACTTGCATCACCGGCGTCCTGGGAATTGATTTCTGGATCAACCTCCGGGTCAAGGCAGCCAGCAAGGGCAACGAGGCCCACAATCAACCAAACACGCATAGGCAAGCGGAAGCAGGAGTCCTTCTTCACCATAGCGTCACAGGCCAACAACCGGACTAGGTTCGGCGGCGGACGACCAGCGCGGCGCAGGCAAAGGCCATCATGGCCGCCACCAGGGGCGCTGGCGCGTCTTGCTGGACCGGCTCTTCCCCGGCTGTGTTATCGAGGGCTTTCACGATGTCGTCCGTCACCGCGGGGGCGTCGTCCCCTCCGCCGATGAGGCCTGCGGGGCGCTCGTCGTAGTATTCGTCCAGTGGCAGCCGGGCGTGGGCGCCACTCATTGTCAAGGTACTGGGACCAGGCGTGTTGACGAGGTCGTGGTCGAGCCATAATTCGAACACCATGGTCGCGCCGGGCTGGTACGGGACCCGATCGACGGCTGGGATGATTGGCATCTCTACTGATACGGCCCCTTGTAGGTCCCCGATGGACTGGGGCTCCATGGTTGCCATCTCGGTAATCGTGCGGTCACCGTAGAAGGGAGGCGCGCAGAATGGCAGAGCCGGGCCCGGACCCAAGTGAATGATGCGGCCTTGGATCGTGGCGCCCGGATACAACTTAGTAGCGTCCAGATTTGCCTTGAACCAGCCATCCTTCACAGGGTTCCAGTCCAAGCCAAGTTTGAGACCATCCTGCAGGCAGGCAATCCAGGCGACCTGCGAGCCAGCCAGGCCGTCGGCGTACCAGCCTTGGTGACCGCCGCCACCTTCAGTGGTGTTGATGGCGAACAAACCATCCCCGCCCGCAAAAACGGTGGCGAAGGGTTGGGGAACGGGAACGTTGTGCAGCCACACTTGGTCGTGGTGGCCGGCGGGTTGTGGAATGGCAAGGTAGTGGATGCCAAGGTCGGCTTCGGCCCATGCAGCCTCGGCATCAATCCGTACGGCGAAGGTGTCGCTGCCACCGTGTTGGTGCCCGAACGGTGTTTCCACGGCGACCGTGAAGGTGGTGGTGCCGGTGGCTAGGCGCAAGTTTTGAGGGTGCGCTGTTTGCCATGTCGCAGGGACACCCAACAGTGAAATTGTGGCTTCGACGGGTGCGGCGGGGTTGGTGGCAATCACGTCGAAGGTGAATACGCCGGCGCCGCCGTTACTCGAGCGGAATGGCGATTCACTGTGCACAATGAGGTCGCCCTGGCGGCGGAGGCCACCCTGCTGGAATTGGTAGGTGACGCCTTGTTGGTCGTCAGGCATGTCATCCGCGACGACCAGCCAGTCTTTTTCCTCCTGACTGAAGGGGTCCGTGAGGTCGGGTCCCCCGAGACTTGCTGTGTTGAAGGACCGCGCCCGCACGTCCGTAATTTGGCGGCCGGCGATGGGGGGCGTCCCCGCATCGTCGAGGAGGAGTTCCCTCGGGATTGTCGCGGTCACCACATTTCCTTCGACCACGGTGTCCAGTTCCGCCAAGAAGCGGCGGCTGAAATCGGCGCCGAAGGTCT
>JBFJXU010000131.1:0-5702 GCA_041622975.1 Thermoplasmatota archaeon | reverse complement strand
TTCTCCTTTGATGGTGATGACCTGTGGGTGGCTGACGTGGGTCAAAACCTGTGGGAAGAAGTCAACCACGCGCCCGGCAACCCCGCCGGCATCAACTATGGTTGGAAGGAATGGGAAGGCAACCACCCATTCGGATCCTCCATCCACGACCCCCCTGCTGACCCAACCTTCCCGGTGACGGAATATCATCACAGTGAGGGCTGCAGTATCACCGGTGGATTCGTGGCAACGAAGGGCCCCGCCATGGGCAAGTACCTCTTCGGTGACTACTGCTCACAGAGTATCTGGACGTACACGGCTTCCGAGGGCCGCCAAGTACACATCGCCAACAGCGGCGCGGACATCAGCAGCTTCGGCGTAGGCCCGGATGGCCACGTCTACGTGGCTGCACTCGGCATCCAATCAAACCCCCCGGGCGGCTGGATCGCCCGTGTTTCCTAAGGTGAAACCATGATCAAGCACACCATCGCAATCGCCCTGTTCGCCGGCCTCATGGTCGGTGCCCCCGCATCCACCGCCCACGGCGACGCTCCCGTGGACATCACGGCCGGACCCGCCGCATTCATTGCGGGCTACGCCACACGTGTTGTCGCCATCGAGGCAGGCCAGGCCCTCAATTTCGACAACCTGGACCTCGTCGGCCACAATGTCCGCTCCGTGGCGACCAAGCCCTGCGAAGCAGGCCAATGTCCTCTGTTCTCGGTACCCCTTGGCGTCGGTAGCGACCTAGCCATCGATGGCGTCGAGGAGTTGGCGCCCGGCACGTACGAGTTCTTCTGCCAGCCGCACCCGGCGACCATGCGCGGTTTCCTCGTGGTCGCGTAGCGTAACCCGATGGCGAACTTGTTCACTTCCGCGTAAAGGGTTAAGCGACGATCGCTCCGTGGCCCCCCGATGGGTGGACGCCTCCTCATCGTGGCCTTACTTCTGGCCACGACCATACACGCCAGCCCG
The DNA here is from genome assembly GCA_041622975.1 of Thermoplasmatota archaeon. Lineage (GTDB taxonomy): Archaea > Thermoplasmatota > E2 > JACPAO01 > JAHFTW01 > JBFJXH01. The sequence continues at coordinate 4,748 of JBFJXU010000131.1, read as the reverse complement.
CTCGGTCTCGACAGCACCATCTCGGCGGACAGCAGCCGCAACGGTGCAGGAGACTACACGGCCCAGCAATACATCGTCGATAGCGGCGGGACCCTGACCTTCGTCAACGCCGCCTTAGGCCGTCACGATGTCGTCGCGCGCGACGGTGGCGGTAGTGGCGACCACTGCCAGATGAACTACGTCGGGCGTCACGCCAGTGACTGCCCGCTATTTGCATCCCCGCTCATCGGAACCGGGGAGGCCGCCGTCGTCGCGGGAATCTCTGCCATGACGCCGGGCTCCACCTACGAGTTCTACTGCACACTCCACTCCTGGATGAAGGGAGAAATCCTCGCGTTGTGATCCCCATGAACAGAATCGCTGCCCCCTTGTTGATGCTAGCCCTGGTGACCGGATCGGCCTTCGTGGCCGGCCACGACGATGAACCAGGACCGGTCGGCCCGGACGACCTCACCGAGCGGTACATGCCTCGTGCGCCCGGCGTCCAGCGGGACATGACGTTCTTCTTCGGCCCATTCACAATCCCTCCGGGTCAGGACAACAATCGCGTCACAGTCGACATCCCTGTCCAAGGAGGCTTCCTGACGGATGTGCAGGCCAACGTCTACGACGCCCAGAGTGGAGCCCGCCCCAGCAACCAGGACATGCACATCCACCACGCACACTGGTTCCGCACCAGTGAGGACCCGAGTGACGAATACTACGCAAGTGGCGCTGGCCTCGTTGGTATTGCATGGGTGTTCGGCACTGGCGAAGAACGGACGCGGGGCGGCCTCGATGAACGCAGCCGCGCCGACCCTGCGGGCATCAGTTACGGCATCTACATTGAGCCCGGGCAACCCCAGGCCCTGATCTACATGCTGCACAACAAGAACCCCACGGCGGCCAACGTCTACGTCGCACTTGATGTGTCCTTTGTGTACGGCAGCGCCGAGCAGATTGCAGACGCACCTCCTGGTTGCGGCCCCCTCCCCTTGGAAGGTGATGAACAATGCCGGGCCGGCGACCGCTTCCATGCCCTGCACGGTAAACTCTGGGGCAACACCTTCGACGTCCACCGCAACTTCGGTGCGACCGAATCCAAGTACATCCGCGGCCCCTACGGGGCAGATGCGCCCGACGCGGCCGATCAGTACTCGACCAGTACGTTCATGGTCTTCGAGGCCAGCACAGACGCGCTGGCAATCGGCACCGCAGGCCACCTGCACCCCAACGGAATCGACGTCATCGTCGCCAACCTTGGGCCCGAATCCAGTCCCTGCGGGGACGCGGACGGCGATGGCTACCCCGGTATCACCTTGGCGCGGAGCCACAAGTTCGAACAGGTGCCCGGCGCCTTCCCCCATTCTGAGGAATACCAGATGGGTGCCACCCAGGCCAACTGGCGCGCCCCCATCCGCGCAGGCGACCGGATTGCCCAGTTCGGCGTCTACGAGAATCACGACTATGCTTCGTACGAGGCCATGAGCTTTGCCGGTATCTACACCGACCGCCTGCAGGCACCGGCCCCGCGGGGGGAATCAGGGTGTACCCTTGAGAACACCGCCGCTTACCTCATCGGCGAGCCCCTGGCCCCGTACGACGACGTCACGGACACCACCCTCAACGACGATTGGGTCGGCCGGGAATCCCATGGCCACTGTGGCCTGCTCGAAGACGACCTCTGGACCCCGGAGGACGAAACGGTGCCGTGCGATGTGGGTCGTCCGGTCCCTGTGGGTCGCCCCGCCCCCGGCAACACCGTTCACATCGCGAACTTCCTGAACGTCCCCGGGGACATGAGCCTGTCCGGTGACCTGGGGGCTCCAGCGCAGGTCGTTAAGGGCGAATCCTTGCGCTTCGTCAACGAAGACGTGGCAATCGGCGTGCGCCACACCGTCACCAGCTGCGAGCTGCCCTGCGATGGACGCTACGTGGCCAATTACCCGTTACCGGACGGCCACTTCGACTCTGACAAGATGGGCAACCTGGACTACATCGACGGCGGCGTCGTGGGTCCATCCGCCAGCCCGGTCTGGGACCTGGACACCACGGAAATGGAGGCCGGTCTCTACAGTTACTACTGTCGCATCCACCCCTGGATGCGAGGCTGGGTCGAAGTAATGGACGCATAATCGGTCGGGCCACCGCCTTGACGGTCTAGTGAACGAAGGCCCCTCGGCCGATACGGCCGAAGCACTCCGGTGGCCGCAGCGGCAGCCTTGCTCGGCGCTGCCACCGATGGACGGCTGGTCTGCATATCCTACTCGGGGCGCGCGCCAGGCTGCTGTGTCCTATCTTCGATCAGGCCACGCTGGCTTCCGCGAGCATGCCGAGATCAGCGTGACCTGGGATGTTGCACCATGTGTCGAACAGACCCGCTTCGGGGATGGTCACGATGAGGCTCGTGGATGCACCGCCTGGGATGTCCACACTGGCAAAGTCAATTTGACTGTCGCCGCCGTCCACGTAGTCGCCGATGTACAGGTTGTGCTCGGATTGACCAATGTTGCGGATATTGAGCAGGTACGTTTGGCCTGCTTGCAGGGTCAATTGTTCTGGGTCGATGCCCCATTCAAAGAGGTCCACGTCCACGGTCACGGCATCGAGGACCGTGAGGTCCAGACTGCTGGCACTGGTGGTGCTGGTCACCGCGAAGGTGCCCGCATCATTGACGTCGAAGGCAAAGCGCACCAAGGCGCCGGAGGGCACGGCTTGGCTGGCCAAGTCCCCGATTGCAATGGTGGCGGACTCGTCAAATCCGTTGGCCACTTGCATGATGACGCGACTGGAACGAACCGCTGTGAGGTCTCCTGTTGCGGTCAGGTTGCCGTTGGCGTCGATTTCCAAGCCGAGTTCCGTGACGGTTGCGGCACCACCGCGTAGGCGCATTTCGTCCGCCCACTCGTCGTACTGGGCCTGAGGGATGGCCTCGATGCGCGCACGCATGTAGGCGTGACCGGGGTTGAAGCAGTGCTCCTTGCACTTGACCTCGTAGGAGCCTTCGGTGAAGACTACGTCAAGTTCGTTGATGCCGTAGGATTCCAAGGGGTTGGCGTCCACCATGCCGACTGGCCCGTCGTTGGCGTCGAAGATGGCGAAGGCATGCAGGATGTCCATGCTGGTCACATGGAACCGGATGACTTTGTCTGCCGGGTAATAGAAGACATTCTCGTCCGCGACGAAGTTCTTCTCGCCGCCATTGGAGAAACTGGGGCTCGAGGTCATCTCGAAGCCGCCGTCGGCGTTGCCGCCTTCGTAGACGCTGCGCCAGTTCCACTTGCTGGCCAGCATGCCCACATGCATGTCCACCTCGTCTTCATCGTAGCCGTTGTCCAATTGGACGAGGCCGTTGTAGGAGATGACGCCCACCCAGAGCACGATGAACAGGGGGATGATGGTCCAGGTCATCTCGGCCTTCAGGTTCTCCCGCTCATGTTCATGTGTCTGGCGTCCCGAGCCGCCATTGGCGCGGTACTTGTAAATGACGTAGAACAGCAGTGCGAACACGAAGAGGCTGACCAGGATGGCCGCCCAGGCAATCTGCGTGTAGATGGACTCGATCAATGCACCGCGTTCCGTCAGGGGCTCCGGCATGCCGAGCCGCGCAGAGGCGGGGACGGCGGCGGCCAGGAGAGAGACGAACGCGGCAACGGGTACGACGCGGCGCATGGGCTGGGTCGCCGAGGACCAGGGTCGCCATAAAAGGACATCGAGCGCCTTGGTTGGTCTCGCTTTTGGTATGGGACAACAACCCTTTACAGCCACTGCCATCGTGGATTGTTCAAGATGCGACAAACACTCCTGATTGCCGTGTGCCTCCTTTCGATGGGCCTTGCCGGCTGCATTACTGGAGGTGGCGACTTCGACTTCGTGCCCGGTGAAGGGTTCGAGGAGACGGGGCGCACCATTCACTTGAAGGCAACTGTAGTCGACTTAGTGGCCAAGGAAATCTACCCTGGCCTGGAGGCCAACATGTGGGCGTTCTGTTTCAAGCCCGCCCGCGACGGCGACACCGTCGCCGAGTCGGTAATCGAGCACTTCGGCGACGACGGCGTTGAGCCCCTAGACCCCAACTGGAAGGGCCACTGCTCGACGCCCGCGCCGACGATTCGCATCCAACAGGGGGACACCCTGATCGTGGACTTCGAGAACAACCACGCTCACGCTCACACCATCCACTGGCACGGCCAATACGTGCCCTGGGAATCCGACGGGGTCCCCGGTTCCACCCAGGACTCCGTTCTCCCCGCCCAGACCTTCCGCTACGAGTTCGTTGCCGAACGCGCGGGCACCCTCTGGTACCACTGCCACGTGGACACCAACTTCCACGTTATGCAGGGTCTCTTCGGGATGATCATCATCGAGCCCCAGGACACTTCCTGGGAGCCCGAGGACATCGACCGTGAATACGTCCTTATCCTGAGCACCATGCGCCGCAGCCTCGTTGAGGCTACGCCCGAACGCAAGGCAGACCCCCACGCCGACCACCGGGGCGGCGGAGGTTGTGGTGTCACTGGCAACCCGGGCTGCCAGAATCCACCTGTGGATACGACTCCGGATGTCTTCATGATCAACGGTGTCTCAGCACCTTTCACGTTCCAACGGGAAGATACCCTCATCAAACTAGGGCCGGACGAGAAGGTCCGCGTACGCATGCTCAACGCCGGTACCACGGTGGAAACTTTCCACACCCACGGCCATGACATGTACGTCACCCACATTGACGGCAACCCCATTCCACCAGCAGCCCGTTTCTACGTAGATAC
>JBFJXU010000130.1:0-5720 GCA_041622975.1 Thermoplasmatota archaeon | reverse complement strand
GGGAGGGCTCAACGGTGCGGCGAGCCAGACACCTTACTTCTGGATGACGATGAAGTGGCGCGTCAGCGACTTGTGGACGCGCTCCACGTGGTGCTCTTGCACGGTGAACCCGAACTCCCCGGGACGCAGTGCTTCAGGCTCGCACAATCCTAGCACTGCGCGGCCCCCGGCGGGGAGGACGTCATGGAATGTCTGCAAGGCTCGATCGTAGAGGCTGGCAATCGGCTCGCCTGCCGTTGTGGCTGCCCGGCCAAACGGTAAGTCGCTGACGATGGCATCCACCTCATCCACCAGGGCGGGTGCATCCCCGATGTCGGCCACAAAGACCTCCGCGTCAAGCGGTTCGGGTGGCGCGTCAGTGAGAGTTTGGTAGGTGCCCTGAACCATCCATGCATCGATATCGCTACCGATGGCTTGGTGCCCTTCTGCTGCTGCCTCAAGGAGGATGGCTCCCGTCCCGCAGAACGGGTCATAGATCCGACTGCCCGGAGGCACTTGGGCCAGATGGACCAGCATCGCGGCGCGGCGCGGGTGGAGGCTCACGGGCATGAAGTGCTCGCGGCGTTCGACGGTTCGTGCCTCGAAACGTCCGCGGTCGTTACGGCCCGTAAGCCAAACGGCATGGAGTCCATCGTGGCGCCAAATCATGAGGGTACGGTCAGGCGCGGTTAGGTCCACGGTGTTGCCGGCGTCCACCAATGCAGCACCAAGACGGCGCTCCACGTCGGTGACGCCACCACGGGCCCCTCCCACGCGGTCGATTGTAACGGCAACACTCGTACCCCCTTCGTCGTTGGCCAATGTGGCGCCTAATGCTGCCACCCCGTCTTCATCATCCGGGGCCGACGCGACTTCTTCGCCCCATGCATGGACCCCTGCAGCGCGGCTGGCCACGGTGCTGGGAACACGTGCAATACGGTCGGTGACGCGTTGCGCTTTGGCACCGGCCACGGCGGCCAGGGCGTCCAGTTCTGCCCAAGGTAGGGTCGGGTGTTCGCCACTAAGGAGCGCAAGAGCCACGGGAGAGCCGACGCGGTGGGGTGTTTAAGCGGTCGCCACGAGGTTGGGGCGGATGGCTGTGCCAGTGGAGCGGAGGCGGCGAACGCTTGCGGTGGTGGTCAATCGAGTGGCACGGCCTTGCCTAAGCACATCCACCACGCCGTTTGCGCGTAGGCGCTTGACGTGGAAACTCACTAGCGCCGGACTGATGCCCAGTGACTGGGCCACGGACTTCTGTGTGGTCATGGGGTTGTTGTCCACGAAGTCAACGATGACGGCGGCGGTTTCGCTTTTGACGGCGCTGGCTGCAGCCATGTCACCGCGTTCCACGACGCCTCCATTTTCGAAGTAGCAAACTTGGCCGGTCACCTTGCGCTTGGTGACAAGGCGGGCTTTCTCCAGTTTTTGGAGGTGGTGGGTGACAGTACCCCAGCCGATTCCCACGAGCCGGCCCAATGCGCTGGCATGGATGCCAGGGTTCTCCTGGATGGCGCGGAAAACTTCAGCGCGCGCGGGGTGTTGGAGCAAATCAGCGTCTTGGATGCGGCTGAAACCAGCCACTCCGCCCCCGAGGCTGCCCAACCATCCGAGGCGGCGTAGTAGGGCGTGGCCCCACCAGGAACCCACGGCGGTCGTAGTGAGGGTGGTCGTACCCACAATGGCACCATACGCGGGGCCTGGCATCGCATCGGGGCGAAGTCCAATGACGAAACCCCAGTATGCGGTCCAGATGAACGCCACCGCGCTGCCGGCGGTCGCCAGGGTCCACAGGGTGGCATCTAGGACACGGCTTAGCATCCATCCAGAAACATGGCCTACGGCGGCGGCTAGGCTGGTGGCACCCTGAATCACTCCGCTTGCCGTCATGGCGAGCAAAGCCGCAGTACCGCCAGCAACAGAGAGGAGTGCTTCGGCGGTGGCGCCAATGGCGCGACCCACGAAACCAAAGGCCGCACCCATGGCTCCGCCAACTGCACCAGCGGCTTCGGCTGCTGCCTCCGTGACACCCGCAAGGGCCTGGCCGAGGTCGGTGAGGAGGCTTTCCTGGTCAGCATCTGTTGCGTTCACAGGGGCTTCCGCCGCCGCAGCGGCGGGAGTGGTCGCAAGGAGGGCCAAGACCAGGAGGGGCAGTCGACGCATCATGCTCAAGCCGCGGTCAAGCATACTTAACGTGATTGGTGGAGGTCTTGGTTTATGGCCACGTTTTCGGGCTGGATTAGGCTGGTTTCGCTGCCATGCAACGTTGGCCTTATGGTCATGGGCTGGCTGCCAGATGCCATGCAGGAATACCCCGTCAAGCCCGGCCACGCAGGCAAGATCGACTTCGAGATGATCTTCGAGGCCGCCTTCGGTTCCTTCGAGGAAGATGATGGATGGCTCAAGGGCTCGTACGGCTCCATGCCCAAGATTTGGGCCAAACAGGACGGCAAGAAGAAGGTCGTGGTGGACACAGAGACCGACAAGTCGTTCGCCGTCCGCATGGCCGAAGGGGACGCCGAAGCGGGAGCAGTTGCCCAAGATACTCACCGTGCCTGGAACGACTTCTTGGAGGGCGTCACTGGTTACAACGCCAAGATGCGCTCGAAGAAGGTACAAGAGCAAGCCAAGAAAGAGGCCAAGGCCGCAGCCGAGAAGGCCGCGGCGAAGCAGGCTACTGCCTGAATTCAGCCATCGTTCCGCAACGGCCAGCCCTTAGCCTCGTCACGCCACTTGTTCGAGCAGGCTGCGTAGCACCGGACCCCACTTGGGATCAGTCCCAATGCGCCCCGTATCTCGAACGACGCACTCGTCGCCCTCGGGTAGCTTGACCGTCATCTCGTAGCGAGCGCGGCCACCTTCCTTGCGGCACGCCACCAGGTGCCGTATGCGGTCGTCTGGCTCCGCCAGGCGGTCCTTCACGTTGGTGCCCACGAACTCGTCGTGGTCGGCGTAGCCGTACATGCGCGCAGCGGCGTCATTGGCTTGCATGACCTTGCCTTCCAGCGTGGACACCATGACGCCCACGGATAATTCCTCGAGCAATTCCTGGTAGCGGCGATCCGACTCTCGATTTGCTGCCTCCAAGGCAAACCGTTCCACCGCGTAGCGAATGGAGCGGGCGAGGGTGGGCAGGTCATACTCCCCCTTGATGAGATAGTCCTGGGCTCCGTGCCCAAGCGCGCTGTATGCCAGGGATTCGTCTTGGTTGCCGGTTAGGACCACCACGGGAACATCGGCCCCCGCGTCCATGATGGCATCGAGCGTAGACAGACCCATGCTGTCGGGAAGTTGTAGGTCGAGGAGGATAACATCCCAATCCCGCTCGCCGAGGTTGGCGATGCCGCTGGCGAGGTCTTCGGCCACCTTGACATTGGCCGCTCCACTGGGCATCTGACTAAGGTGGCCCTTGATGAGGCTCGCGTCGCCCGGATTGTCCTCGATCAGCAGGACATCGAGCGGTTCGACCCTATGAATCATCCAAGCGCCCCGGTAGCGTAGCAGCATTGAGCCAAAAACGGTCGATTGCTTCCATAATCTTGTAGAAATCCTGCATCTCCACGGGCTTTGCCACGTAGCTGTTGGCGTGGAGTTGGTAGGACTCCTCAATGTCCGGTGGACTCATGGAAGTCGAGAGGATAATGACTGGGAGGCGGGCAGTGGTCGGATCGCCCCGGACCTCCCGGAGGACCTCCAACCCGTGCTTGCCGGGCAAGTTGAGGTCAAGCAGCATGAGGTCCGGCCGAGGCGACTGCTTGTGTTCGCCCTCGCGGCGCAGGAACCGCAGCGCAGTTTCTCCATCCTCGGCTACCCGCAGGTGGTGCGGAGTCGTGCTTTGAGCAAGGGCGGCCTTCGTGAGGCTGACATCGCCTGGGTTGTCCTCGACTAGGAGGATCTCAAAGGGCCTCGCAGCTGCCCCTCCCATGCACCGTTAGCCAGGCAGGGTATAGTGAAAAACACTTCCTCGCCCCGGTTCGGACCGTAAGCCCACGGTGCCCCCATGACGGTGGATGATGCGGGCTACCAAGGCGAGGCCAATCCCATCGCCTTCGTACTTACCTCGCCCGTGGAGCCGCTGGAACATCCGGAAGACGCGCTCCTTCTGTTCGTGCGGGATGCCGATCCCATTGTCCTTGACGCGCACCGTCCAACCTTCGGGGCCATGCTGGGCGGAGACGTGGATCACGGGCGCGACGCCCTCTCGACGGAACTTGACGGCGTTTCCTATGAGGTTCTGGAAGACCTGCGTGAGTTGCGCTGCATCTCCATGCACGGTTGGCAATGGCCCTCGCGTTACCTGAGCATTGGTCTCCTCAACGAGTGTTCCAAGGCTCGACAAGGCGTCGTCAAGGCACTCATCTAGGGGGACCGGGCGCGGTGGGTCCCGGCCCGTGTTGATGCGGGACAGTTCGAGGAGCGCCTCAAGCATACGTTTCATGCGGCGCACGCCATCCGTCGTGTGCGCCATGTACTCCTTCCCCTGTTCATCCAAAAGGTCGCCATATTGGTGTTCAATCAATTGAACGTGCCCCGCGACAACCCGCAGGGGCTCCTGGAGGTCGTGGCTTGCCACGTATGCATATTGCTCCAGTTCCTTGTTGGATTGCTGAACCCGTCGCCGTAATTCTGCCTCCCGTAGCAGGTCTCTCTTCATCTGGCCGCCCAGAACGGTCATGGTGCGTAGGCGCAGCATCATGAAGACGACAATGAGCGCGCCCGCGGTGAGGAGGTAGAGCACGGCCTCGGCTTGCAGCGGCCAAAAAACCAGCACGAGATATCTGCCTGAGATGGCTAGCCACGCAAGGACCGCGACGGTGACCGCTAGGCCGAGGAGCACCGCGCTGGACAAAGCGGAAGCAAGCCCCACGTGTCGCCCGACGGCTTGCCTTCGGAGTTGATGTGCTCGATTAAGGGCGAGCGCACCGGAGCCCAGGGCTGCCAGGTACAGGCCCGCGCCAAGGGGGGCCATGACGGAGTTCACGGCCAGCGGGACGGTTTCTTCGAAGGAAATGGTGTACTGGCCAGGGCCATGGGCGCCTATGATATCGGCGGACAACGCAAGAGTCAGAACACCCGCTTCTTCGCTGGCCTGGAGGGCTTCATTGCTGATTTTGGCCCCATCCGGGGCCTGGACCCCTTCGATGGCAACGGCGTTGCTGACTCGAACGACCAGTTCCAAGTCACGGCCAGGTGGTGTCTCGGGCACATCAATCGTAATTGTCAGCGTCTCGTCGCGCTCGCCCGGGCCCGATGGCTGCGAATCGGTTTCCAGCCGGACAATGTCGGCCGGGATGCCGGTCCATGCCAGCCGGGCATGTTGCACCGTGGAGGAGTACGATTGCCCAAATACCGCGTTCAGGTTTTGTCGCGCCGCGTTGCCACCGTCATCGAACCAGAACCCGAGTGCATGCACGCGGCCGTCGGTGGAATTGACCGAGTGCATAGAGTGATCGAAGGCAAAATTGGATTGCTCGTCCCGTGGCCCGTCGTCAGGTGCAAAGAAGGCCAACTCGAGGATGCGCCCTCCTGTGCTGTTGAGCAACACGAGGTTCTGCTTGAAGTTGTGAGCCAATTCCGCCGCGCTGCTCTGCTGGATGGTGCGGTTCGCCGAGAACGTCACGGTGAGGCCCTCAGCCCGGGCGGGGGGAGTCACATTGAAGCCTGCAAGGGCGCAGCCGTTTTGCTCCTGGGATTCCACGAACGTGAACGATGCGGCCGCTACGTCGGGCGTTACGTGGCCGGCC
>JBFJXU010000129.1:0-5746 GCA_041622975.1 Thermoplasmatota archaeon | reverse complement strand
TCCGAGGCGGTTCGGGCACCTCACCTTCTTGAGCCACCGCCTACGTGCAGGGCGTGGATGCTCATTGATGCACACGTCCACCTCAACGAGTACCATGGCGGCGATCCCACTCCATTACCGCAACAAGTGGAGGGCCTGTGGCAAAAGATGGAGCAACGGGGCGTGGACCACGCGGTCGTCATCACGAGTTACAAGGTGGACGATCACAGACCCAGCGTCGAGAAGGTCCTCGATACCCTTTGCGAAGACCCTCGCACATCCGTGGTAGAGGGACTACGTTGGAAGGGGAAGGAGCGTACCGACCTGGATGCAGTTGAGCAACGGATCCGGGCCGGCCGCGTCAAGGGGATCAAGGTGTACCCCGGCTACGAGCCCATGGCCATCAACGATCCGTCGCTCGAGCCGGTGTTCGCCATGGCAGGCGACCTCGGCGTACCGGTCCTGTTCCACACGGGCGATACCTATGCCAAGCACGCCAAGGTGCGCCACGCCCACCCACTCCTGGTGGACGATGTGGCAGTCGACTTCCCCGACACAAGGTTCGTCATGTGCCACGCAGGCAATCCATGGTTTACAGATGCGGCGCAAGTCATCTACAAGAATGACAACGTGTACGCAGACATCTCCGGACTGACGCTTGGAACCTTCACGTCCGGCTTCGAGGATTTCATGCGGCGGCGCCTCAGCGAGATGATTACGTACATGGGAGCCGCCGAACGGCGCCTCATGTACGGTACCGACTGGCCCTTAGTGGAAATGGGGCCCTACATCGATTTTCTCGACTCCTTGGACGTTGACGATGAGGCCCGCGAATGCCTGCGCTGGCGTACCGCATGCGACGTTTACGGTATCAATCCGGACTTGGCTAAGAATCGCCCATCGCCCATCGTGTAACGCCCTACTGCCATGCCGTTCGGAAGGTTGACATGGGACGCACCCAAGTGTCGATAGCCGGGGCAACCGGTAGGAATTACCATGCGAACGATGCTGATGTTGACACTCGTGGCTATTGCGGCCCTTGTCATGACGCCCGGAGTACAGGCCAAGGAAGACCCCCCGCAGTGCGTCATGCCATGCGATGGCCCCATGGACACCCTGAAAGAGAAACTCAAGGACGAGGTTGAACAGGCCCGCGAGGATCTCGACCCTCGCAACTGGCCTTGCACCTGCGACCCCCAGCCTCAGCCTTGGTAGTCCGGCCAGGTTTCCTCCTCCCTTTTCCTCGTTTGTCGGGCCATGGTCCCCACGAAGCACCTGCAGCCACGCCCGGTTTGCACTTCACAACCAAGTGCGCGTAATCCGTTACGGCCACTCAAATATGGCAGCCGCTGCTGTCAATTTCATGCGGACAGCACTGCTCGCAGGTATGCTCGTTCTCGGCCTCTTGGTCGCAGCCCCCAGCGTCACGGCCGAAGACATTGACGACGGCGAAGTCTGCGTCTCGTACGAGATGGTGGAAGCATGCGTGGCATCGCAGATTCTTGAGGAACTCGTTCCCGGGCCCTGCACATGCCCGCCCCGACCTGACTACTGGTAGAACGGAAAACGACTCCCACACCTTTCCCAACTTCATCCCTAACTAGGACTCGCCGCGGCGGCGGGAGCGGCTGCCGAGTGATGGCGGAAACCACCCTATTGGGCCGGCTTTGCTGAGGCGACCATGGATGCCAACTGGCTTCGCAGTTCGTCGCTTGGTTGGTGTTTGTGCACGGCGACCGCATGTTCGACGGCTGCGTCGAGTAATTCCTCCTCGCCATCCGCCGAGATGGCTACGGTGCAGTTCATTTCTGACGGCATTTGCCGGCAGTCGATAGAGTAGCGCGTCATATCCTCCCCTTAGGGCCAATGCCACTTCAGGCAGCCGCATTGGCCCCTTGGTCTAAGTGCCCCGCGCCCATCATCAGCAAGCCCGTTGTGGCGGATGCCGCGCCCCCTCCACCGCGAGGGCCTGAAAAACCGTCAGTTCCAAAACCCGACCCTGTTGTGAGCGAAGCGTGCAAGTTTCCATTGGCGCACTGCGCCTACCCAATGCTGACGTCACCATGACCGTCAACCGCCGCATCCAACGACGAGCGGGTCATGGAACGCCAGGGGACGACCTGGAAGACCACGGACGGGAATCCAAGGATTTCACCATCAAATCACAGGTTGACATCGCCAACTACCTAGAATTCGAGGCGGCGTTGGAGTCAGGACAACCTCGGCTCTCGTGCCCACTGGGCGACTACCAGGTGGCAGTTCGCCGCATCGTCTACCAAGACGATGGGCACCTCACCTTGGACGTGACCGAGGACATCGAGTAGCGGCTGTTGACCACCCTCGTCCAGGCGCAGGGTTCCGGCCCATCAAGGCCGTGTTTTTTTCCCCGACGAGCATTTCAACCACAACCCCGTAGGCGAAGCCCATGGCGCGGGGCCGATCGCTGCTGTGGTTAGGCATTGTTCTGGGCACTGGCGCGGCTGTCGCCTGGACCGGCACCCACTGGTGGCAAGCACCGACATCGGTGGCGAGTACCTGGCCGCACCTGCTTGGGTTTGCCGTGGCATCCGTGGCATTATGGGGCTTCTTCCACGCGGCGGTCCGCCTACTAAGGCGCCATCAATCGGACGCGGCCCGATCCATGTCGCATTTGCAGACCATGGCGGCGGCGCTGGTGGCCTTACTCGCCGCCGGCAGCCTGCTTGGCGGTTTTAGGACCGCCCTCGTGGGGCTCGGCCTCGTCGGCTTTGGCCTGACTTTGGCGCTGCAGCGACCCATCCTTTCGTTGGCGGGCTGGGCAAGCCTGGCGTTCGGCGGCAACGTGAAGGTGGGCGACCGCATTCATGTCGGAGACATCACCGGTGACGTGCTGGACATCACGCTGTTTGCCACTCGCCTCTGGGAGGTAGGGGGCGCCTCGTCCAATACGCCGGGTCGACCAACCGGGCGCGTCGTGACGTTGTCCAACGCCGTGTTCCTGGAGGAACCGATAAGCAACGCCACGTCGGATACGCCCGTCATCTTCGACGAGTTCGTCGTCAATGTGTCCTTCGAGAGTGACCTGGCATTAGCGCGGCAGTTGCTGGAACAGGCTGGTAAAGAGGTGCTTCAACACGATCTCCATGCCAAGAAAGCACAGGCATACCGGCGACTCACGCGAGGATTGTCCATGGAGGCCGACTTCCCCGACAAGCCTACCGTGCTTGCCGAGAGCCGGCCCAGCTGGATGGAGTTGCGATTACGCTACCTGGTGGATGCCCGGAAGGCAGGTCGAACACAGTCCAAACTGACGGACAAGTGGACGGATCTCTGCGCGCCACACGCGGAAGCGATTCCCCAGGTTTACCCACGTAGCCAGCCCCAAGCCATCGGTCCTGATGGTCGCGCCCGCCCGTAGGCAGCCTGCGGAATCGGACTGCAACGAGTTCATCGTAGCAATATGGCTGCGGCCCATGTGCAGGGCGCGCGGTTAGTCGTGGATGACGCTGCGGAACCACACACTGCCGGACAAGCCGGGGGCGGGTGCTCGCGTAGTCTCTACCCAAGGGACATGGTTGGCGCACACCAGGGCACCGGTGGCAGCGTCGAGGAGAGTGATCTTGAGCCGGTCAGGACGCGGCGTCGACTCCACACTCCAGCCAGTCGTTTCGTGGCACCCGTAGCCACGGCCCGCGTCGCAGTTGGGCTGCCACGAGATGCCAGGTGCCTTGTGGGTGTAAGGAGCAAGCGGACTGCAGGTGCCGACCACGTTGCCGTTCGCATCCTCAAAGCGGAATTCGTAGGCCACGCTGCGGACGTGCAGTAGGGCCACCTGGGACGGGGGCGGACCGTTTTCAAAGGCGCCGAAGGAAACGAAGCGATCGGTGGGCTGCAGGCTGAAGCACACGGACTTGCTGCTGCCACACGGCTCCGCAAAAGAACCTCCACTGTACGAGGCCGATTCGCTGGGCTCGTCGTTGGCGGCGGCCGGGAACACCATCAACACCGCCACGGCGACGGCGGCAATCCACTTCACGGCGTTACGAGGACACAGCGAGTATAGGGTTGTTTCCACCTGGGCGCTTCGGCATTCGTCGTGGCAGCCTTCGGTGGGATTATCAAACCGGTGCCATGCCTCGGTGACATCATGGTCGGCATCACCAGTTACGGCGCCTACGTACCCCGTTACCGCATCAGCAGTGCGGAGATTGCTCGACTCTGGGGTGACGATGCAAACATGGGCCAGGCGCTCAATGTTCACCAGAAGTCGGTGCCAGGTCCCGACGAGGACGTTGCCACCATTTCAGTGGCCGCCGCCCGCCAAGCCATGCGGCGCGCCCCCACCACTGCCGATGACATCGGGGCAATCTACGTCGGCAGCGAATCCCACCCCTACGCCGTCAAGCCTACTGGCACAGTGGTCCAGACCGCCATCGGCGCCGGACCTTACCTGACCATGGCGGATTACGAATTTGCCTGCAAGGCAGGCACCGCAGCCCTACAAACGGGCATGGCGATGGTGGAGTCCGGCATGAGTAAGACGGTTCTCGCCATCGGGGCAGACACCAGCCAAGGGGCCCCCCGCAATGCCCTCGAGTACTCTGCCAGCGCCGGGGGAGCAGCCTTCCTTATTGGCAATGATAAGCGGCAGGTCATTGCGGAGATTGAACACACCGTGAGTTTCACCACCGACACGCCGGACTTCTGGCGGCGCGAGGGCCAAAAATACCCCAGCCACGGCGAGCGGTTCACGGGCGAGCCCGCCTACTTCCGCCACGTCAGGGAATGCTCCCAGCGACTCATGGCGGATGCGGGGACCAAACCGACCGATTACGATTACTGTGTCTTTCACCAACCCAACGGCAAATTCCCCGTTAACGCGGCGCGCAAGCTAGGATTCAAGTCCCAACAATGGGAGCACGGCCTGCTAGCACCCCGCATTGGCAACACCTACTCAGGGGCGGTCCTGCTCGGCTTAGCCAACATTTTGGACCACGCCGAGGCGGGCGACCGGGTCTTCATGTGTGGTTATGGTTCAGGAGCAGGGAGCGACGCATTCGATATCACCGTGACCAAACACATGAAGGAATACGACCGCACCCAGACCCTCGAGGCGCAACTGGCCGACACCACCGAGATCGACTATGCAACCTACGCAAAGTTCCGCGGCAAACTTGTCATGGCAGGTGCCTAAGATGCGAGGAGTCCACGTTATCGGAGCCGCCCACACCAAGTTCGGAGAGTCCTGGGCCGAGAGCCTGCGAGCATTGGTCGTGGAAGCCGGTTTAGCCGCCGTGGAAGACGCTGGCATTGCCGGCGAATCCATTGACGAAGTCTTCCTTGGCACCATGAGCACCGGACGCTTGCTTGGCCAAGAACACGCGGCACCATTGCTGCTGGACGGCGCAGGCCTCGCCGACCTTCATATTCCTGCCACCCGCGTGGAAGCCGGTGGCGCAAGCGGCGCCCTCGCATTCCGGATGGGCGTGCAAGCCATTCGAGCCGGGGCTGACGTGGTGGTGGTCGGCGGTGTCGAAAAGATGACCGATGTTAGCGATGCTGATGCACAAAGCATCCAGGCCGCCGCAGCAGATCAGGAATGGGAGGTTGTGTTCGGAGCCACTGAGGCTTCGCTTCATGCGCTCATGGCAAAGGCACACATGGACCGCCACGGCACTACCCGGGAGCAAATGGCTGCCGTGGCCGTCAAGAACCACGAACACGCTGTCCGCAATCCGTTGGCGCAGTTCCGCCGCGCCATCACGCCAGAAGTCGTCCTCGGTGCGCC
>JBFJXU010000128.1:0-5907 GCA_041622975.1 Thermoplasmatota archaeon | reverse complement strand
TGCATCGAGTTTCGCTGCGGTCATTACGGCCAAGCGGTCGTTGTCGCCGAATGACGCATCGATTTCGTCGATGCTGACCGCATCATTCTCGTTCACGATGGGAATGGCCCGGCGCGCTAACAATTCGTTTACGCATCGCTTGAGGTTGAGGTAACTCCCGCGGGCACTAAACGTATGGCGGGTCAGGAGCACTTGAGCAACCGGGCGCGGTGCCAGTGCCTGGCCCCAAGAAGTGACGAGGTGCGGCTGGCCCACTGCCGCCGCCGCCTGCCTGACCGTGATATCTTGGGGTGGGTCGTGGATCCCCAAGATGCCTCGGCCTAGGCCGATGGCGCCGCTGGACACAATGACCACTTCGGCGAGGCCCTGGACCTGCTTGGCAATGCCTTCCATGACTTCCTCCTTCAGCCGGCCGTCCCGGTGGCATAGCGTGTTGGTGCCGACCTTGATGACGACCCTCATGCAGGTGGCTCCAAGTCCATTGGCTCGTGGCGGAAGGGTCGCGTTGCGAAGTCGCCGGCGGTGTGGCCGTCGCCAATGAGAATCCACCGCGTTGTGACGAGTCCGTCAAGGCCCACGGGTCCGCGGGCATGGATTCTGCCCGTGCTAATGCCCACCTCGGCGCCGAGGCCGTAGCGGTAACCATCGGCAAAACGGGTGCTGGCGTTCCAGTAAACTCCTGCCGAATCTACCCCGGCGAGGAAGTGCTTGGCGGTCGCCTCATCTTCGGTGACGATGCAATCAGTATGGCCAGACCCGTGTTGGCTGATGATTGCCATGGCTTCGCCAACGCTATTGACCTCGCGCCAGGTGACGTTGAGATTACCCCATTCATGGCCTAGTGGGTGGTCGTCGTGAATGGTGGCTCCTGCGTCTTGCAACGCTCGCCGGAGCAGGTGTGCTTGCGGAAATGCTTCGTGCACGAGAATGGTCTCAACGGAGTTGCATGCGCTGGGGTAGTCGGTTTTCGAATCGACAACGATTCGCTCTGCCTTGTGGGGGTCTGCTGCCGCATCAATGTATACATGGCAAACCCCGGCGGCGTGGCCTAGGACAGGGATTTGAGTATTGGATTGGATGTGGCGCACCAATTCGTTGGAGCCCCGTGGAATGACAAGGTCCACGAGTTCATCCATCGCCAGTATCTCAGCCACCTCTTCTCGGCCATCGAGCAGTTGCACCGTGTCCTGGGGCAGGCCGGCATGCTCTAGGCCTGTGCGGACTGCCTCTGCAAGGGCGTGATTGGTGCGAGTCGCCTCTTTGCCTCCCTTAAGCAGGACGGCGTTGCCACTTCGAATGGCAAGGGCGCTGATTTGGATGATTACGTCGGGCCGGGACTCAAAGATGCAGGCGATGACACCTAGGGGGCATGTAATCTGCCACAGGCGCAAGCCATCATCAAGGAGCGTTGCACGCCGTACCTCACCAACGGGGTCCGGTAATGCCGCTACTTGTCGAACTCCATCAATGGCGCTGGCAAGTTTGGCTTCACTAATCTCGAGGCGCCCAAGCAGGACGCCGTCGAGTCCGCTGGCCTCGGCGGCCGCCAGGTCCTCGGCGTTGGCTGCCAGAATGGCATCCGACGAGGCGGCTATGTGTTGGGCCACAGCCTCGAGTGCTACTCGCCGGGCTCCGTCGTCTGCGGTCAAGAGATTGCGAGCGGCTCGACGGGCTGCTTCGGCCTTCGCACGGGTCCCAGTCACAGCCGCCCGCACGCCGGGCCCGGGTTTGGGCGTATGGGATTCAACCGACTGGCTCCACCGCGGCCTCGGCTGGCGATGCCCGCCGTTGCGTCTGCATGGCGCCCCAGATGACCAAGCCGCCGCCAAGGGCGGTGGCCCAGTGCGGGACTTCGCCAAGAATCGGCCAAGCCAACAACGCAGCGCCCACGGGTTCCAATAGAATCCATGTTGCAACCACGGGGGCTTCCATGTGGCGCAAGCACCAATTTGCCAGCGTGTGCCCGCCAAGCATCGGTACGGCTGCGAGGAGAACGAAGTAGACGAATTGCCTGTCGCCGCTCGGCGCAAAGGGTTGGCCCGTCACCGGCAGGAATGCCAGTACGGTAAGGGCCGCCACAGCGTATACGGGGGTCACGTAGGCCACGAGGTCCAGGCGCTGGCGGACACGGCGACCGATGAGCATGTAGACGGCGGACCCCAAGCCGCCTGCCAAGGCCAACGCGTCTCCGATGAGGGCCCGCCGGCTGTCGGGTGCAATGCTTCCGTCGGCGGCCGCAATGATGAATGCACCTGCAAAGGCCACCATCACTCCAATCCAGGCACGCGGGCTGAGGCGGTCGCCCAGGATGAAATGGGCCCCCATTGCCACAAACACCGCTTGCAACGTGACGAGGGCGACGCTGGCGGCCACCGTCGTGTAGAACAGACTGGTAACCCACAGTCCAAAATGGAATCCAAGTGCCACGCCGCTGGCCACCAGCAGTCCCCAGTCTTGCCGGCCTAGATGACGCCATGTTGGCCATGCTCTGGCGGAGAACAAGGCGAGGATCGCCACTGCCACCGCGAGTCGCCAAAATGATGCCGTTAGGGGCGGCGCCTCGGCCATGCGGAACAGGGGCGCAGCAAACGAAACGGACAGGACAGCCAAGCCAAGGCCCAGGGGTGGTGGGAATGCCGGCCGCGTCACGCAGGCGCCGACCCCGCGATGGAGGTTTGACCATGCCGGTCGCCACATCCGAGGCGGGGCCCGCAATCAGGGGAGCCATGCGACTGGTAGTGGTGACGGTGGCCCTCGCAGTATCTGTTCCAGGCCAGGCCTTGGTAGGTCAAGATCACGGAGGCAGTGGCCGCAATGCAAGGTGAAGGAGGTCAGAACTCGGACCTACGGATAGCTGTGGTCGACGACCCGGGCACGCCGTACCGCTTCCTGCGCGCCTGGCCGGCTCTTGTGGAATGCATTGCCCCGTCCGACGCCTAGCCCCCGTACAGGCCCTGAATGCCCAGGATGTCGCCGTCGCCTAGGGTGCGCTTCTGGGTTTCCCCTTCGGAGCCGTAGGCGTACATGGTCAGGCAGCCAATCTTATGGCCGGGGCCATTGGGGTGGTCAAGTCCCAAGGTATGGCCAATCTCATGGGTTGCAATGTTCTGCAAATCCATGGCGGTGGCGCGACCGTCCGTAGCCCATTGGTAGAACGTGTTGTACTGGGCGTCTGACTCTACAGCTTCGCCCGTGAAGCGGTTGTACCAAGTAGTGGTCACTGCGATGGTGCCGCCATTTCCCAGGTTCGTGAATGCAAACTGGTTGACGCCATCGAATTCGCCCGCCGTTCCAGCAGAACCGCGCGTGACCGTGCCGAAAATATCGGTTCCTGTGGCGGCATCCCACGTCTCGGCGGAGGCTGCAAACACGCTGCTCACATCGCCCAAGGTCGGGTTGTCTGCAGCAAACGCATCATAGCGCGAGGACCAGTGGAAACCAGTGCCCTTGTTCTGGTCGGCTTCGCAATCTGTTCCAGGGTCGCTGCCGCCGTCGCCACCGTCCCCGCCGCCCTTGCCCCCACCGCCAGCCCAAGGAGGCTTGGCGTAATGGTACCACTTGACGTACTGGGTGCCATCAACCTCAACGCCATATTCGACAACGGTCCGGCCGTGCGCGTCAGATACGCGCTGGGCGGCGAAGTCGGGGGGGTCAGCGGCGGCCATCGCGGGAAGAAGGAACAAGGCCGTCACCAAGAACACTCTCGCGAACATGCCGGCATATTCGTCGTTCGGGGCGTTGGGGTGTTCGGATTACGCCAAAGCCCACATGTCCCCAAGGGGACCAAAGGGGAAAGAAGGGGGAGGAGTGCAACCAATGAGTGGTTTAGGCGCCGTACAGGTCCTGGATGCCCAGGATGTCGCCGTCGCCCAGGGTGCGCCCGTGGGTATCGCCATTGCCTACGTAGGCGTACATGGTCAGGCAGCCGATCTGGCTGCTGGGACCGTTGGGGTGATCGAGGCCGAAGGTGTGGCCAATCTCGTGGGTGGCCACGTGGAGCACGTCCATAGCGTTCGGGTCGCCGTTGGTGGCCCAGTTGTAGTACGTGTTGTACTGGGCGTCCGACTCGACGGCCTCGCCACTGCTGCGGTAGTACCAAGTGGTGGTCACGGCGACCGTGGTGCTGGCGCCGAGACTAGTCCAGTCCATTTGGTTCACGAAGTCTTGCACGCCAGCGGTGGCCTGGGAGCCACCAGAGATACTGCCGAAGATGTTGGCACCGGTGGCCGCGTCCCACGCTTCGGCGGCTTGGTCAAGCAGGTTGGCGTAGCTGCTAGCTGAGGCCGAGTACGGAGCGGTCCAGTAGTGGCCAGTCAGGGCGAACTTCGTCGAGGAACAGTCCGTCCCGGGTCCTGGTCCTCCGCCTCCTCCGGGGCCCTTGCCGTCTGGCTTGGCCTCATTGGAATCTCGGTAGAGGTAGTGGTGCTTCACATAGGCCAGTTCGGGGTTGGTCGGTTCGATTCCCCGTTCGTAGACCAAGTGGCCGGCCTCGTCGTAGTATTCCTCAACCACGCCGGGAATGAGGTCATCGGCGAAGGCCCAGGGGTGGTCAGCGGTCGCGGGAAGTGCGACCACGAGCAGGCTTGCGGCAATCAAAATTGATGGGAGGTTCATGTGGTTCACTCGGTTGAGCATTGGCCGACGGGCTTAGACGGCATCGCCGCTGCAACCCTGGGGTTGCGACAGCCACCTTGAAGTCCCAGCCGGGGCTCCGGCATCCAATGCCCCAAGCCGTCATCGTTGACGCCGTCCGCACGCCCATCGGCCGAGCCTTCAAGGGTAGCTTCGCCCGCACTCGAAGTGACGACCTGGGAGCCGCCGCCGTGGGCGGCCTCGTCAAGCGCACCGGCGTAGACCCCGCCAGCGTGGATGACCTCCTGATGGGATGTGCCATGACCGAATCCGTGCAGGGTGGCAACATTGCGCGCCAGGTGGGCTTCCTGGCTGGGCTACCAGAGTCCGTTGCGGCTGCCACCATCAACCGGTACTGTGCCTCCAGCACGTATGCAATCGGCGCCGCTGTTGCCCAAGTGCAGGCGGGGCAGTCGGACTGCATCATTGCAGGAGGGCTAGAGACAATGAGCATGATTCCCATGACCACTCTGACGGAAGGGGAGATGGTACACCCGGGACTTGCCAAGGCACGTCCAGGCTTCTACGACATCATGATCAAGACCGCCGAGCGCGTCGCCAAGGACTACAAGATTAGCCGCGAAGACCAGGACTACTTTGGTGTGCGCAGCCACAACCTGGCCCAGAAAGCCAACGATGCTGACCAGTTCAAGGGCGAAATCGTACCCGTCACGGTGGAAGACGAAGAACACGACACCCAGGCGGTCGTGGACCGGGACGATGGCATCCGCCGCAACGCCACGTATGAGGCCACTAGCCAGTTGCCGGCAATCTTTGGCGACGGCTACACCGTAACCGCCGGCAATGCCAGTCAGATGAGTGATGGGGCTGCAGCCACCTTGGTGACCAGTCAAGCCTTCGCGGAGGAACACGGCCTCAAGGTGAAGGCCACCGTGGAGGGCGCCGCTGTGGCCGGTGTTGCCCCCGAATCCATGGGCATTGGCCCAATTCCTGCCGTCCAGCGCCTGCAGGAGCGGACCGGCTTCGCCTACGACGACCTCGACATGTTCGAAATCAACGAAGCATTTGCCGCCCAGGCGTTGGCATGCGTGCGGCAACTGGGTGTGCCCGAGGAACTTGTCAACCAGCAGGGTGGGGCCATCGCCTTAGGGCACCCATTGGGTGCAACCGGGGCACGCATCGCAGCCCACATTGTGAACCAATTGGGCGCCAGCGGGGGCGGCAAGGCGGTTGAGACCATGTGCGTCGGCGGCGGTCAGGGCTACGCCCTCCTATGGAACGTCCATTAGGCACGGCCAACGGTGCCGGACGAGA
>JBFJXU010000127.1:0-5971 GCA_041622975.1 Thermoplasmatota archaeon | reverse complement strand
GCGTCGACGATGGCACCGTAACCCATGTAGAGCACAATGCCAGCCAGGACGAGGCGAATCATGATGCCGATGAAGCCCGGCCGCGGGAGGTCCACAGGGACCGAGCCTCTCGGGTCTATTTCACGGCGCCCATTGTCTGTTTGGCAACGTTACTCGTCGCCAGAAGCCCGGGATTCCTGAATGGGTGGGCACGGCCGGTCAGCGTGGCTGCAGAACACGCAGCAGTCCGTGCCCACTCGCTCCAGGATATGCGAGCACGACGGGCAGGGGAGGCGCTGGACGCAGGCATCCGTGGGCATCACCTCACCGAAGCGATGGCCGCATGAAGGGCACGTGACTATCGCGTCAAGCACTACATCAACCACGAACTAGTGAAGCCCGGCCGCCATATGGGGGTGGCGACTGCACCTAGGATTTTTCTTCCCAGAGGCGCCGCTTTTCGTCGAGGCGTTTTTCGCGTTCCTCGAAGCGCTTGTAGGCTGCTTCAATCTCCTCGTCGGAGAGGCCTTCCCGCAGGTACTCGGACGTGATGCCCTGGAAGCCCGACTCATCGTCGTCCTCCTCGTCGTCGTCAGCGGGTTTCTCTTCGGCTTCGTCGTCCTCGGCTTCTTCGTCGTCATCCTTCTTGCGTCGGGTCAGCAGGAAGATGATGAGCAGGATGATGAGAACGAGGACGATTACCAAGACAACCCAGACCCACAAGGGGTATTCATCCGTGGCAAGGTCGCCTTGGTCGTCGGCGACTGCCGGGTCGGTGCCTGCAGCCACTTCATCGCCGTCCGAGATGCCATCGCCGTCTGAGTCGGCAAGGAGCGGGTTGGTGCCCAAGTCACGCTCTTCCCCGTCCGTCAACCCGTCGCCGTCGGAATCAGGATTATTGGGGTCGGTGCCGGCGTTGGCTTCGTCGCCATCGGAAACGCCGTCGCCATCGGAATCAGGGTTATTGGGGTCCGTGCCGAGGGCCACTTCATCGCCATCGGACAGGCCATCGCCATCGGAGTCGGGGTTCTTGGGGTCCGTGCCAGCGGCCACTTCGTCCCCATCAGATATGCCATCGCCATCCGAGTCGGCGTTGTTGGGGTCGGTGCCAGCAGCCAGTTCGGCGGCGTCATCGACGCCGTCGCCATCCGTGTCTACTCCTGTCGCTTGGCTGCCGACCACGTAGGGCGCACCATTGCCTGTGTCAGGCGCCCGGTCCGCACCGCTGGACACGGCTGCGTCAAGCGTCTGGCCACTGGTCTCAACGAAGAAGGTGATGCTGGTTCCAGGCAGTACGCCGAGGGTATCGCGGGCCACGGCGAGAATCAGGGTATCGCCGTCAACTTCTGCTGCATCGGCGTCGCCGCCCGCGGTGACTGTGCTACCTTCCACGGTTGCGGAGGCCACAATGGGCTCGCCGCCGGCGTCAACGGTCAGCGTATAGGAGAACGACTGGCCTTGCCCAGTAGCAATGTCGCCAGCCGCTTGAATGTTGAAGAAGAATGAACCCGCGGTTTCGGCGTCAAGCCAGGCAGCGATGACGTCGATGCTCGTGTAGTCCGTCAAAGGACCTTGGCCAGTTTGATCGCCGGCGGGGTCAGTAACCTCGGGGTCGTCGGCGCTACCCGCGAATGCCGGGGTGATCAGTAGGAGCGCTGCAAGCAACGCGAAGCGACGCATGCCCGTGCCACATGCCCCTGGGTGAAAAGGGTCACGAGGCGGTTCGGCGGCTTCAACTGATGAGCGTCTGGCTGATTGCTAGGTCGTCAGCCACGAAGTTCAGAGCGTGCGTACTCGTTACGGTGTATGCCACGGCCTGATCAACTTGCCAGCCGTATACTGCAATCGTGTACGTGCCGCTGAGGTCCGCGGTCCAGGTCAGGGTCTCGTCGAGACCGGCCGCCTGCCCTGCAGATTCAAGGCGCTCTGTGAGCGCCAACACGCCATCATCTTCAGCGCCAGGATGGAAGAGCCCCACATCGAAGTCATCGGTGCTCGCCACAGCATACGCGAAGGTCGCGTTGAGTGTGTCGCCAGCCACTAGGTCCACGTGGTAGAGTTCCACTTCAGACTCGCCTACCGGCACACTTTGGCCAATCACGCCGGAGGGCGTAGCCGCGCCGGTTCCGCGTAGGTTGTGGCCCCACAGACGGTCAATATCGGCTACTTCCGAGAACGCAGCCTTGCCGTTCTGTTGCACGTTGTCGCGGTACAGGTTGGCGACGCTGCGGTCCGTACCCGCGAAGAAGGTGGTCGGCGCAGGGCACGTGGTGCCACTGGCAGCATGACCAAGACCAACTGCATGTTCGGCCGTGTGGTAGAAGCCATGGCCTTGGAATGCGTAGGTCCAAGCAGTCCACGAGGAACAATCCAGGATGATGTCCTCAATGGTGTCTGGGTCGTAGGGCTTACCGGCGGCCTCGGCGGTCACCATCAATTCTGCCGCTGCGCCCGCAATCCAAGGTGCCGCGAAACTCGTGCCCGACTGCTGGACGTATTCATCGTCGCCTTCGTGGCTAGCCATGGTGACGAAGTTGCCGTTGCTGGTCACGTCGGGGTCCATGTGGCGGCACGAGACCAAGATCGGCATGGCGCCTTCTTCGGCCAGGTTCCCAACGGCGAGCGCGTCGCGGCTGTAGCCGTACCCGTACATCCACGTGTGTGCAGGCACGCACCCAACGGGACCGCCACCATTGCCGGCGGCAACCACGGTCATGATGCCGTGGGCGCGGGCGCGACTGATCTGTTCATCCAAGGAGTCCAAAAGTCCAGGAAACGGGATGATTGTGCCTATGCTAATGCTGATAATGTCTGCTTTGACATCGTAAACGGCCCACTCGTAGGCCTCTCGGAGGTGAGCAATGCTACCCGCGCTGTTCGTGACCTTCGCAATGGCCAGGTTTGCCCCGGGGAAGGCGCCTACTGTGGCACCTCCAACCATGCTTGCCGTTCCAGTACCATGGCCGTTGTCATCGTAGGGGGCGACGCCCGTGTGCCATGTGTCACCGTTAGGCTCATCGTCGGTACCAAAGTCCCACCAGGCCACCAGTTGTCCGTTGGGACCAGCAACGTTGGGGTCGTAGTCGAATTCATCGTGCGTGGCACGAATCCCCGAGTCCAGCACGGCGACGATGAACTCGTCGCCACCGTCGGGGTGGTCGGCTGAAACTGGCAGTCCCATGACCATCAGCATGGCCGCTGCGGCCGCGAGGCTCTTCGTGTGCACGCCCACAGGACTAGCGTCCTTCATTATATGCCTCGCGGCGCGGGCATTATCACGGCCACCTGGGTCGGCGCTCCCATGCAACGCCCCCGCGGCACCCGTGATTTTGCTCCCCAGGAGGCCTATCAGCGACGCGTGGCCGGCGAAGGCATTCGCGCCACGTTCGAGCGCTTCGGGTACCGCGAAGTGCAGACCCCTACGTTCGAGGAACTCGAGTTGTTCACGGCCAAGAGCGGCGATGGCATCATCAAGGAACTCTACGACTTCACGGACAAGGGCGACCGGCGACTCACGCTGCGTCCAGAACTCACGGCGCCAGTCATGCGTATGTACCATGAGGCGCACCAGTTCGACCCCAAGCCCCTCAAGTGGTACTACTTTGGTAATTGCTTCCGCTACGACCGCCCCCAAGAAGGTCGGTACCGGGAATTCTGGCAGTTCGGGTGCGAGCAAATCGGAGCCGGCACCCCCCTTGCCTACGCGGAGTTGATCGCCCTCGGTGACGCCGTGATGCGCGGCGCCGGCTTGCAGGAAGTGGATTTGCAGGTTGGGCATGTTGCGATTCTTCGGGCCGTAGTGGATGCCCTTGGCCTCGACGACGAAGCGCGTGGACAACTCATGCGGCTCGTGGACAAAGCCGACCGCGACGCGGCTGCCACGCACCTTGAAGAAAACGGCGTGGACGGATCCGCGTTGTTTGCCCTGCTGGACGCCACCGACCTGGAAACGGCGCGTGCGGCAGCAGCCCACGAGGGCCTAGAAGAACTCGCGGCCACGCTGGCATTCCTGGAATCCTTCGGCGTCAAGGCGCGCCTCAACCTTGGCATCGCGCGTGGCCTCGACTACTACAACGGCATCGTCTTCGAAGCCCACTCACCGGCGCTCGGCGGCCAGAGCCAATTGCTGGGCGGCGGCGGCTATGACCTCGCCAAAGTCTTCGGC
The DNA here is from genome assembly GCA_041622975.1 of Thermoplasmatota archaeon. Classification (GTDB taxonomy): domain Archaea; phylum Thermoplasmatota; class E2; order JACPAO01; family JAHFTW01; genus JBFJXH01. The sequence continues at coordinate 1,827 of JBFJXU010000127.1, read as the reverse complement.
GGCCAATCCACGCCCACCATGGGCTTTGGCCTCGGCTTCGACCGCCTCCTCGTCGCCCTCGAAAAGGAGGGCGCTACGACCCCAGCCATGCCGGGGCCAGCCATCTACTTGGGCGGATTGTCGGAGGCAGGTCAGGCAAAAGCGGTGGAAGTGGCGACTCGGCTACGTAACGACGGAGTCGCTGTGGAATTGGACCTCGCCGGCCGCAAGCCCGGTGCGATTGCAAAGCACGCCGACGCCGTAGGGGCACAGGTGCTTGTGCTTATCGGTGACCGCGACTTGGAGTCTGGCACCGTGAGCCTCAAGCACCTCGCCAGTGGAGACAAACGGGATGTCCCAATCGCGGACCTGCACCACGAAGTCCTCGTGGGCGCTGGCACCGTGGACTTGATGGACTACAATTGAGGCCCGCGACCGATTGACTGGGTTGTCGGCTACTTGAGTCGCCGAGCAACCAGACCGACGGCGATGAGCGATGTAGCTAGCGCCGCTACCGCAACGACCCAGACGCCAGCAGACGCGCTGGCCGATACGGGTGTTGCAGCGCTGGCCGTCGTCGCCTGCGACTCAGCATTCATGGCAGCCAACTGCGCCTGCACTGCATTGAGTTCGCTGCGCAATTCTTCGTTCTCATGCGCCAGTGCCTGGATGGCAGCAAGTGCCACGCCATCGGCATCAACCGTGTCAATCGTCCGATCGCTAGGGCCCAGGCCAAAGGCAGCATAGAAGTCCTGAGCCATAGGACCCATGTGGCGGACGTCATCGCCTTGGGCGATGTAGTTCCACTCGGAGATTGGCATGGCCGCGATTGCATCGAGGACGGCTTGGGCATCCACTGGTTCGAGGTTCTCTTTCGTGGTGCGGTCGGACAACGTGCTCCAGGCACCGGCACCGGCCGCTAGTTCTACACCAGTCGTGCCGGGTCCGCTGTAGAACCGGGTGCCACCAATCGCCCGGGCCGTGAAGGTATCAGCGCCCCAGGAGGTGGTGGCAATCGAGCCGTCGCTCCAGACGAACGAGTTGTCATGCGTTGCTTGGGCCGTTTCACCTGCGGCAAGGGAGGAAGCGCCGCCAGCAGTGTTGCCGTAACCGCCGGGAACGGTGCTCCAGAGGCCGCTGGCGGTGTTTGTGAATCCCCCGCCCACTGCCGAGCTGCTACCAGAGACATTGTTGCTTTGGCCACCCGCAATGGCACCATAAGAGCCCCCCGTGATCGTGTTCTCCCGGCCACCCGCGATGGTTCCGTAAGCCGAGGAGGATACTTCGTTCAGATACCCGCCACCCACGGTTGAGCCCACGCCAGCCGCCAAACCGTCGTACCCACCTGCGATGGTGGAGTAGAGGCTGGCTGCGTAGTTCAATTTGCCACCACCGATGGTTGCTTGGTCCCCCATGGCCGTGACCCGGTTCGACTCGCCGCCGGCGATTACCGCGGCGTCCCCTTGGTTCATGTTGGACAACCCGCCGCCAATTGCAGCGGAACTGCCACTGAGGAAGTTCTGATAGCCCCCCGCAACGGCGCCGTAGTCACCCATTACGTCGTTGTCTTGGCCACCCGCAATGGTACCATACTGATTATGGACATCATTCGTGAGACCACCTCCAACTGCGCCACCGATGGCCAGCGCCCGGTTGCCGCCACCACCAGCAACGACCGTGTTCGCGGCTGTGGCGTGATTGTTGTAGCCGCCACCGACAGCGGCATAGTCGCCGCTGGCGGTGTTGAGTTCGCCTGCCAGCACCGCGGCGCGGTTGCCGCTGGCAGTGTTCGTCAGCCCGTTACCAACGAACGAAAATGCTCCACTGGCGACGTTTCTCTCGCCGTTT
>JBFJXU010000126.1:0-5973 GCA_041622975.1 Thermoplasmatota archaeon | reverse complement strand
GTTGGCGGCCTTGACGATGGCGCGGCCTGCCGCACCGGTGCGCAAGTCCACGGTTACCTCTACGTCATCTGCCCGGGCCTCTTCAGCCCAATGCGTCAGGTCTTGGGCGTCGTCCGTGCCCGACTCGTCCCCCTGTTCAAACACGGAAACATGAGTCAACACCATCTTGGCGCCCATGCGGCGGGCCAGTGACGTTGCAGTCAGGAATGCGTTGCGACTGGCATCCGACAAGTCAACGGCGCACAGAATGGTGGACATGCAATGTGGTTCGGTCATGGTGTCCTTTGGCCTTTCGCCTTGGTTCCCGCGGCCGAAAGAACCCCTTGGGTCCTTTGACCAGAACCCCCAAAACAGGGTTGGTGCGTCGTGGCTGCGTGACCTCCTGCCAGGACCGTTACGCGCCGCACGGCGTCTGCTACGGCTGCGGCCCCTCCAACGAGAAAGGCCTCCAGATTAAGAGCAACTGGACGGACGATGACCCCGAGGACCCTGGCAAAGGGCGCACCTTCGTGTGCCGCTACACCCCGGAGGACCACCACCAAGCATTCCCTGGCGTCATCAACGGCGGCATCATCGGTACCCTACTGGACTGCCACAGCAACTGGTGTGCTGCCATGGCCCTCATGGAGCACCACGGCTGGAACGAGGCCATGTGTACGGTCACGGCTGATTTCCATGTCAAACTGCGCGCGCCTACCCCCGCTGCTACCGAACTGACGATCACGGCACGGCCACGGGAGCTCAAGGGCGATGGCGAACGAATGTGCATCGTTGATGCGGCAATCTGGGCTGATACGCCGCGGGGTCGCAAGATTACCGCGACCTGCTCCGGCACCTTCGTGGCCGTGGAAGAAGGTCACCCAGCGTGGCACCGATGGGGATGAACGCTGCCCTGCCGGCACCGGGGCAGGACGCCGCGGCCGCGCCCCTGCCGCCACGTCGACACGATGCCGTCGGGCGCTTCTGGGATATCCTGCTCGCCATCGACATCATCGCGATTGCGCTGCTGTTCGGCTCATCGGTGGTGGCAATCCTCATGGGTGCTGACGTCACCGGCGGTGGCCTGACGCGCGCCGCCCTGTGGCAACAAGCCGCCATTGGCATCGTGGCCTTCGGCGTTATCCCGGCCGCGTGGGCATGGGGGACGCGCGGCCGCGGGGCCATCCGATTCCTAGGCCTCGACCGTCCCTGGCCAAATGTCGCCTACGGCCTCGTGGGGCTGCTGGCCCTTTTCCTGGCGGTCATCGTCATCGGTCTGACGCTCCAGGCGTTCGGGTTCCTTGAGGAGAACCCGCAACTGGACGCCATTACGGGTATCGTAACCATACCACTCGCGATTGCGTTGGCAATCTCCGCCGGCGTCGGCGAGGAGATTTTCTTTCGCGGAGTTCTCCAGAAATGGGTCGGCCTCTGGGGTCAGGCGGCGCTCTTTGGCATCGCCCATGCCGGTTTCGGCACCATCTTGCAGGTGGTTCTCCCCGTGGCACTGGGCTTTGCCTTCGGCTACTGGGTGCACAAGACCAAGGACCTGTGGGCGCCAATTGTCGCCCACACCCTCTATGACTTGGTGGTGCTGACAGCGGCATGACGGCGTACCGGATTGTCGAGCATACCGCCGACTTAGCCATTGAAAGCGACGGGGCAACAGCAGGTGAAGCGCTCGCACAGGCGGCCTTGGCGCTACAATTGGTGCTAACCGGTCGGGAAGCGCGCCTGCACGGGGCCGCCACCCAGGCCCGACGCTTCACGGTGGATGCACCCGACCAAGAAGCCTTGGCGGTCGCGTTCCTCTCAGAACTCATCTGGATTCTCGAATCGGACGGACTCATCTGCACTGGCTGCGGCGTCGACGTCGCCGGAAGCACCGCTACGGCAGAAGGCAACTTTGTCCCCTATGACCGGACCCGCCACGGTCACGGCGTGGAGGTCAAGGCCGTCACGTACCACGATCTAGCCTTCGAGGAACGCGATGGCGCCTGGCACCTCCACGTATTACTCGACATCTAGATACACGGGTCGTTGGAAGCAAGGCTTCAACAGGAGGCCAACGTGGCCGACGCCATGGCTTGGTCCGGTCCCCTGCACCGCGTCGCCCCCGCCGTCCACGAAATCCCAATGGACTACCGAGGCGTCAACGGTGACCTATCCATGCGGGTGCCCGCCCGCATCATCGCTGGCGACGACCTGCTCGACCACATCTTTGACGACCTTGCGCCCGAACAACTCGCCAACGTTGCGACCCTGCCGGGCATTGTGGGACATGCCATTGCCATGCCTGACATGCATTGGGGATACGGTTTCCCAATCGGTGGGGTAGCGGCGTTCGATCCCGACGAGGGGGGCGTCGTGAGCCCGGGCGGCGTGGGCTTCGACATCAATTGCGGCGTGCGGCTCCTGGCGACCGACCTCCACGTGGACGACGTCCGCCCCGATTTGGCCACGCTTGCCGATGCCCTGTTTGACCAGGTTCCCTGCGGGTTGGGCGGCCGCGGTGGAACTGGCGTTTCAGCCGAGGAAGTTGCTGACCTCATGGAACAAGGGGCAAAGTGGGCGGTTCGAAACGGTCACGCAACCAGCCAGGACGTAGCGGCAATGGAAGAAGGCGGTCGCATCGAAGGTGCCGACGCCAGCCTCGTGGGTGAACGCGCCTTAGTGCGCGGCCGCCGCACCTTGGGGAGTCTCGGCAGTGGTAACCACTTCCTCGAAGTGCAATACGTGGATGCCACTTGGGATGAGCAAGCCTGCCAAGCCTACGGCGTGGCCGAGGGCCAGGTTGTCGTCATGATTCACACGGGCAGCCGTGGCTTGGGGCACCAGGTGTGTCAAGACCACGTGGGCGCCCTGCAAGGAGTGCCTGCCAAACACGGCATCCAACTCCCCGACCGGCAACTGGCCTGTGCGCCGCTCGAAACGGATGAGGCCCACGCCTACCTAGGTGCCATGGCCGCCGCCGCCAATTTTGCCTTCGTCAATCGCTCCATCATCACCCACCATACTCGCCACGTCCTGGACCGCGTGCTGGGAGGCAACGCGGAGGTGGTTTACGACGTGTGTCATAACATCGCCAAATGGGAGAACCACCGAGTCCCCGGCAGCGACGACAAATCAACTCGCCGCGTCCTCGTCCATCGCAAAGGGGCAACACGTGCGTATGGGCCCAACAGCCCCGACCTCGCTCCAGCGTACCAAGGCGTGGGCCAACCCGTCATTGTGCCCGGAGATATGGGTCGTGCAAGCTTCCTCCTGGCCGCTAGCCCGGGTGCCATGGATGCCACGTTCGGCTCCAGTTGCCATGGGGCTGGCCGCCGCCTTAGCCGAACTGCGGCCAAGAAGCAATACGACGGCCGTGATCTCATTCGCCACCTGGCCTCGCGCGGCATTCTCGTACGTGCCGCCAGTGACCAGGTGGCCGCCGAAGAGGCACCCGAGGCGTACAAGGATGTCAGTCATGTCGTCGATTCGGTGGAAACCGCTGGCATCGCCCGTAAGGCAGCAAGGCTCCGGCCCATGTGCGTTGTCAAGGGGTGACCGTTCCGCCCAGCGGGCATTCCGTCTGGTTGTGCGTCCACAACCGTGAAGTATCGGGTGGATTGGCTCATCTGCATACCATGAGGAAGACCGCCATCATCCTTGCCTGCCTCTTTGCCGCCAGCGCCGTCGGCAACGTAAGTGCCCAGGACGTGGGCATCCAGAACCCCAACGTCTCCACGCCGACGACCATGTACATGCACTTGGATGGCATCCAGGACTTCCCCATCAACACCCAGGCCCCGGACGACCGCTACTCCAAGGCGGAAGCATTCGGCCTCGGCACGAGCAGCACCTCCTGCCTACCCCCGGTCCCAGGTGCAAGCCTCACCAGCAAGTCCTGGCACACCTACTACGGTTACTCAACGCCGGGCTACGTGGAATACGACTTCGAAGAAGACGGCGGGCCCCGCTACCACAAGGAGCGCGGCATCTCCTTCGACGCGAAACTGGACACCAGCGCCCCCTTCACGGTGTACTGGTACCTGGAGACACAGGCCGCCAGCGGCGACCTAGACCAGGCGGACCCCAATCAGGTGCCCATTGTAGTCCCCCAGGTTGCGGTTCGCGCCACCATGCGCCACGGTGATGACGTGAGCGTCGGCGACGCCGCGTACAACGACGGAGGCGTCATCGCTATCGGGGAAACCGACCCCGTGGACCTCAGCCCCCAAGCCCCCAACTACATGGAGGTCAACGGCCGGCACGTCTACGAATTTGCTATCCCAATGAGTTTCCAGGACGACACCGTCACGCGGGATGAAGCGTTCAACATCCGCATTGACGTCTTCATGGACAACCCTGCGTGCAGCGGCGAGGGCTACTTCATGCCCAATGTGGTTCGCCTGCACACGAGCCCCGACCACCGCCCCCGCTTCGATTGGAGCGTCCTCAATCCCCTCGTCATCAACTACATTCACCCCCAATTCGTAGGCGATGAACTGGTCATCCACACCGAGATGAACAGCCCCTGGGGCAACTACGACGTGGATGAGTCCGACGGTGGCATCCAAGTCAGCGTCAGCGGCCCCAGTCCTGCCCTGAGCCTACAGCGCGCGGCCTTCGTACAGCGCCACCACGAGCACTTCTTCCACCAGGAACCTGTCGCCGTGACTTACATCTGGCCCTACCTGCAAGACAGCGCCTCCAACGGCGTCTATACTGTGGAGGTCAAGGCACGCAATGACCAAGGCACAGCGGAAGCCGTCGGCCGCGCGGCCTTCGAAATCGGCAAGAACGTGGGCATCAGCGACACCGGCGAGGAAGTGGAAAGCGTCGGGCAAGAAGCCCAAGAAGAATCCCCTGGCATCGGTCTCCTAGCGCTCCTCGGCGCCGTGGCCGCTGCCGGCCTAGCCGGCCGCCGTCGCCAGTAAACAACACCTGCCCCCAACAAACGCTATAAGTACCGTCGGCGAGCCAACATTATGCGCTCTCTGGCTTTCCTAACGGCAACTGTGCTGCTGGCAACCGTCCTTGCCGGTTGTACCGACAACGACCAACCTGTCCTCGATGAGGATGGCGCCACCGACGGCCTCGATCTGGATGCCACCGCCTCCACGGGCGTCATCCGCGGCGTGGTCATTGATGCGGCCATTCGCCCCCTGGCTGGCGTGGCTATCACGCTGCCCACGGACAATGGCGTTCTTAGCACGGAAACGAATGATCAAGGTGCCTTTGGCTTCCAGGGCTTGGAACCCGGCACTTACTTCGTGAAAGCCGAGAAACTCGGCTATGTCACCACCCAGCAGTCGACTGACGTGGTGGCCAACGTGGACCGCCCTGACGTGGTCAAGATTCTCATGGAGGCAGACCCCTCGACTGCCCCGTACATCCAATCCTTCCAGTACAAGGGCTTCATCGAGTGTTCCTTCGCTTTGGTAGTCGTCCTCTTTGCTGCCTGTGGCGTCATCCCCGAGGACCTCTCCAACAACAACTTCCTCGCCGAATGGAACCTAGACGGTGCCCCCACGTGGATGCAGGCCGAGATGGTCTGGGAATCAACCCAGGCCTTGGGCGAGAACCTCGTCATGTCCTTCACGTGCCTCGACTGCGGTGAAGGCGGAACGCAACGCCAATACGGCCGCGCCGAAGGCCCGAGCCCACTCCTCATGGTGGCCGACATCGAAGCCGCCACGGAGATGGAGAGTGGAACCGAGCGCAACGTAACTTTCCGTGTCTTCGCCGAAGAAATGCCTGGCACGGACTTCATCCCTGAAGATCAGGTGCATGACATCCACAACCAGACTGTTGGTGGCTGCCTCAAGTACCCAGTTCTGTTTGATGCATGCCTTGGCGCCGGTGGTATTGGTGCCACGATCCAACAAGACTTCGAGGCGTTCAACCACGTCTTCTACCACTTCACGCCCCCCGAGGGCTGGCGATTCACCAACGACGGCGACCCGCAAGTCCCGACGTAGTCGGGCTGCGGTTGCCGGCGTTGGTGCC